>PFKY01000011.1 GCA_002784365.1 Candidatus Wolfebacteria bacterium CG_4_10_14_0_8_um_filter_39_64
TCTATTTCAAAGAAACCGATTTTCATTTTTTCGTTTTAATTATCTTGTCGATTAAACCGTATTCTTTTGCTTCTTGGGCAACCAGCCAAAAATCGCGGTCAGTGTCTTTTTCTATTTTTGAAAGCGGCTGACTGGTGTGTTTGGCTAAAATCTGGTTGAGCCGGTCTTTAATTTTGATAATATGGCGGGCGGCAATTTCCAGTTCAATTGCCTGGCCTTCACCCGCGCCCATTACTTGATGGAGCAAAACTTCTGAATTCGGCAGAATAAATCTTTTGCTTTTTGTGCCGGCGGCCAATAAAACCGCGCCCATTGAAGCGGCGATACCGACGCAGATTGTGGAAACGTCCGGCTTAACGTGTTGTATTGTGTCATAAATTGCCAAACCAGCCGTGACCGAACCGCCGGGAGTATTAATATAAATAACGATATCTTTTTTGGGGTCTTCATGCGCCAAAAAAAGCAATTGCGCGATAACGGCGTTAGCCAGCGGGTCAGTAATCGGTCCAGCGATAAAAATAATCCGTTCCTTTAATAAGCGCGAATAAATATCATAGGCGCGTTCGCCGTGCGCTTCTTTTTCAATGACGGTGGGGATTAGATATTGGTCGTGTTCTTCTTCCATGTTTTAATTATAAATTTATTTCAAAAATTTTACAATCAGCAAAGCCACGATGTTCATTACCTCGATTAAAGGATTGATGGCTGGCCCGGCTGTATCTTTGTAAGGGTCGCCGACTGTGTCGCCGGTAACCGCTGCTTTATGAGTATCAGAACCCTTGCCGCCGAGATTTCCCGCTTCAATGTATTTTTTGGCATTGTCCCAGGCCGCACCGCCGGAGGTCATTGAAATTGCCAAGAATATTCCGGAAATGAGTGAGCCGATTAAAAATCCGCCTAAAGCTTTGGCGCCTAATAACAATCCGACTGCCAAAACCGCGACAATCGGAATCAAAGCCGGCAAGATCATTTCTTTGAGGCTGGCTTTTGTGACAATATCAACGGCCACGCCGTAATCAGGTTTTGCCGTGCCTTCCATAATTCCTTTAATTTCCCGAAATTGTCTCCTGACTTCTTTAACTACCGAGCCAGCAGTTTTTCCAACCGCTTTCATCGCGATTGAGGCGAAAATAAAAGGTATGGCAGCCCCCAAAAATAAACCGACAATTACATACGGGTCTTGGAGTTTGAATTCAATGTTTTTGACAAAAGCTGTTAATTCTTCGGTGTAAACGACAAATAAAACCAGAGTCGCCAATCCGGCTGAAGCAATGGCATAGCCCTTGGTCACGGCTTTGGTGGTGTTGCCGACCGCATCCAAGCTGTCGGTGATTTCCCTCACTTCTTCTGGCTGTTTAGTCATTTCCGCAATTCCGCCGGCATTGTCAGTAATCGGACCAAAAGAATCAATGGCTACAATCATTCCGGCGGCTGAAAGCATGGCCATGGCCGAAACAGCAATGCCGTAAAGTCCAGCCAGCCAAAAACTCAATAGTACTTCGGCGCTGATTAGAATAATCGGCAGAAAAGTTGATTCCATTCCAACTGCCAAACCCATAATGATGTTTGTGCCGTGGCCCGAAGTTGAAGCTTTAGCGATTGATTGAACTGGTCGGAATTTTTTGGCTGTGTAATAATCGGTAATCAAAACCATCAAAACCATTACTGCCAAACCAATCAAGGCGCTGAAGTAAAAAGGCAGATAGGTTTCCGGGAAGTAAAATTTAGTAATTGGATAAAACAAAACAGCAGAAATTATTAAAGAAGCCACAAGGCCCTTATAAAGGGCGTTCATAATATTTTGTTTTTTGCCTAATTTGACAAAAAAGCTTCCGATGACTGAGGCAAGAATGGCGACGCCGGCCAAAGCCAGAGGAAAATAAATACCTGTTATTCCTATGGTTAAAAATCCCAATAAAATCGCCGCAGTCAAAGTAACGGCATAGGTTTCAAATAAATCAGCCGCCATTCCAGCGCAGTCGCCGACATTATCGCCAACCAAATCAGCTATCACTCCGGGATTTCTCGGGTCATCTTCTGGAATTCCGGACTCAACCTTGCCTACTAAATCAGTTCCCACATCAGCGGCCTTGGTGTAAATGCCGCCGCCTAGTCGGGCAAAAACCGAAATCAAACTGGCGCCAAAACTCAAACTGATTAAAACCTTGATATCGCCAGTTAAAAAATAAAATAAACTGACAGCTAGTAAAGCCAGAGCCACAACTAAAAATCCGGTCACTGAACCAGCTTTAAAAGCCAAAGAAAGAGCCGACGCAAGACCTTTTTTGGCGGCCTCAGTGGTTTTGTTATTTGAACGAACCGCAATGTTCATTCCGATATATCCGGCCAAAGCCGAGGCAAAGGCACCTGATAAAAATCCCAGAACCGAAAGCCAGCCAAAAGCAAAATAAAGAGCAATGGAAATTATCAAAGCCACGACAGCCACGGTTTTATATTGGCGATTTAGATATGCTTTGGCTCCCAAACGGATGGCTGAAGAAATTTCTTTCATTTTTTCATCGCCACCGTGCTGTTTCTTTAACCAAAAAATAATGTAGACGCTGTACAAGATGGCGATAATAACCGGCAGAAAGATAAAATAGTAAATATTCATATTAAATTATTTTGAAACCGGCTGACTATTTTCGGCTTGTTCCGGTTTTTCGCCTTCTTCGACAGCCGCATTTTCAACATTCAGCTTTTTCGTATCAAACTGAACCACTTCTGGTCTTGAAGAAGAACGGACGTCAATTTTCCAGCCGGTTAGTTTAGCCGCTAACCTGACATTTTGTCCTCCTTTGCCAATGGCTAAACTTAATTGGTCTTCCGGCACCAAAACCTGGGCTTCCCGCCGGGGCAAAATCTCTACGGAAATTACTTTTGCCGGCGAAAGCGAAGAAGCAATAAATTTTTCCGGCTCTTCTGACCATTGAATAATATCAATTTTTTCATTGCCCAGTTCATTGGTCACAGACATCACCCGAGTGCCGCGCTGACCGACCAAAGAACCGATTGGATCAACGCCCTCTACTTTTGAAGCAGCGGCAACTTTGGTCCGACTACCCGGTTCCCGAGTAATGGCTTTTATTTCCACCAAGTCGTCGTGGATTTCCGGCACTTCCAATTCAAAAAGTTTGGAAACAAATTTGGGATGG
>PFKY01000041.1:0-1293 GCA_002784365.1 Candidatus Wolfebacteria bacterium CG_4_10_14_0_8_um_filter_39_64
CGTGCCAACGATCAGAAGTCTTCCGGATTTTAACCAAAAGTCGCAATCTGAAAATTGGCGGTGTCTTTTAGACGAAGTTAGAACTTTCTTTGAACAAAATCCTGACGATCGTCAGGATTTTGTTATATTTTCGGACGAAAAACTTAAATAAAATAATCAGTAAGTATATTCATCCACCAACAACCCTTGTTTATCAAAAAGCAAAACCCGGTCATGCTGGGAATCTAAAATATGCTCTCTTATCCAAAGCCGCCATTCATTTGAGAGAAAGTCGCTATCAAAGCGATGCTTCCGAAAACAACCATTTTGGTCAATAGTATCCAAAAATGCGCGGCATTCAACCTCTTCTTCGCTGCTACCGCCTATTGAAACATAAAAAGAGTCGGAATCTTTATCCGGAACCTTGCACCCCCATAGAGAAAGAATATAAGATTGGCATTGACCAGAAAGATAAGAAATCTCTGAACGGGAAGGCGTTGGACAATTCTGCGGCAATGAAGGGGAAAAAACGTAATCGTTCTGTAAATAGCCAATGCAGTTATTGAGTCTGAAATTTTTGTTAATAGGATTAACGCTAAGGTAGATATTGACATAATTATTTCCTGACAAAACAATATCTTGCTGGGGAAAAAGACCAGAAGGCTCATAAACATTAATTGCTTGAGGAATAATAATCTCTCCATTATTAGTCTTTATTTGCCAACCAGTGATATTAACTTTTTCGTTATCTGATAAATTAGAACTGAGTTTGATTTCTGAGGGATTAAAGTGGCTATAGGCATAAGACGCAGAAATATTTATTTTCTCAAAATAAGGCGAAAGTTGCCCGCGGCTAAAACCGGAAGGAATCAGATAATCGGAAATTGCCTGAGGCGCAGGAGATAAAGAAGGAGAAGTATAAGAAGTTGGAGCGGGCGAGACGAATGTCTGAGAAGGCGCTGAAACTTTTTCCTGGGGACTTCCCTGAAAAATTTTCGGCGATTGACTGAGAAAATAAATTCCTATTCCGGCTACAATTATCAAGAAAAAGATTATTTTGATAAAATTGGCCATCCCTTAAATTACAATATTGATTAATCTATTTGGCACAAAAATGATTTTCTTCACTTTTTTGCCTTTGAGCCAATTTTTAATCTTTTCACGGGAAAAAACAATCTTTTCAGCCTCCTCCTGGGAGATGTCTGTTTCAACCGAAATTTTATCACGAACCCTACCGTTAATTTGAATCACCAGTTCAAACTTGTCTTCCTGAATTAGTTTTATGTCATATTTGGGCCACGGCTCAAGATGGAT
>PFKY01000041.1:1303-6556 GCA_002784365.1 Candidatus Wolfebacteria bacterium CG_4_10_14_0_8_um_filter_39_64
ACTGCGGTATTAAAATGTAATATCTCAATGTCATCGCCTACTTTCTTAATTGTTTGATGTAAGAGCCGTTTTAAGGCGCTATTTTCCTTGGCGTCTGGCTGCGATTTTAATTTAAAAACCCTATCTAAAAATCTACGTACCCCTAAAATGCCCGTCGGGTTCCACGGTCCGCCTTGGTCATAAGGTCCCATAAAACAAAGATACAAGCGCACTGCGTCCGCTCCAAACTTGTTAACTATATCGTCCGGATTAACGACGTTTCCCCGCGATTTGGACATCTTCTGGTTGTCCTGACTCAAAATTATTCCCTGATGCCGTAATTTTAAAAATGGTTCATCAAAATTCAGATAACCGAAATCGCAGAGCGCTTTGGTGAAAAACCGCGAATATAGAAGATGGAGAACTGTATGCTCGGCTCCGCCGATGTAAATATCAACCGGCAGCCATTTCTTAATTTTTTCCGCGTCCGCGAATTTCTCAGAATTTTTCGGATCGACATAACGTAAATAATACCAAGAGGAGCAGACAAAAGTATCCATAGTGTCGGTTTCTCTTTTGGCTGGACCGCCGCACTTGGGACATTTAGCGTTGATAAATTTTTCCGAATGCGCCAGTGGCGACTTCCCTTCTTCGGTCGGCAGATAATTTTTAACGTTTGGGAGCAAAACCGGCAAATCTTTTTCTAAAACCGCATACCAACCAGGCATTTCTTTTCGTTCTCCTCTTTTTTCTCTGGCGCAACGCTCACAGTAAATCATCGGGATAGGCGCTCCCCAATATCTCTGTCGCGAAACAATCCAGTCGCGCAAGCGGTACTGGATTTTCCTCTTGCCAGCCACAAATTTGGTAATAAGCCATCTGGCTTTTTCAGAAGGCATTCCGTTAAATTTAGCTGAGTTTATCATTTCGCCTTCGCCTTCCCAAAAGTCGCCGCCAATCGCCAATTCAGAAACTGCCGCGTCCGCTCTTGCCGCTGGATTCGGCACGCGCATCAGCACGGGATTTATTACTTTCATAATTGGCACTTTGAATTTTTTGGCAAAAGCGAAATCACGACTGTCATGCGCCGGCACTGCCATAATCGCGCCAGTCCCGTAGGTCGCTAAAACGTAATCCGCCACCCAGATTGGAATTTCTTTTTTGTTGGCTGGATTGATTGCTTTGACTCCCTTTAATTCCACTCCGGTTTTTTCTTTCGCCAAATCAGTTCTTTGCAATTCGGTTTTTCTTTTCGCCTTCGCGATATATTTTTTAACCTCCCCTAAATTTTTAATTCTATATTCTAAACTCTTAATTAAAGGATGTTCCGGCGATAAAACCAGATAAGTCGCGCCAAAAAGTGTGTCCGGTCTCGTCGTAAACGCTTTAATGTTCAATTCTGTATCCTTAATTGTAAATTCTATTTCCGCTCCTTCCGACTTCCCTATCCAATTCCGCTGCATTATTTTTGTTTTTTCCGGCCAATCGATTTTATCCAGTCCGGAAAGCAATTTCTCGGCATAATCGGTAATCTTAAAAAGCCACTGCTCTATTTCCCGTTGCACCACCTCGTGGCCACAACGTTCGCATTCGCCGTCAATCACCTGTTCATTTGCCAGAACCGTATGGCAGGACGGACACCAATTAGCCGCCGCTTTCTTCTTATAAGCCAAGCCGTTTTTGAATAATTGCAGAAATATCCATTGAGTCCATTTGTAATATTCCGGATCACTGGTGATAATTTTTCTCGACCAATCGTAAACGGCGCCTATGCTTTTAAGCTGGCCCGTCATAGTTCCAATATTTTTATAAGTCCAATCCTTGGGATGAATTTTTCGCTTGATGGCCGCGTTTTCAGCCGGCAAACCAAAGGAGTCAAAGCCGATAGGCGATAAAACATTAAAGCCCTGCGCTCTTTTTAAACGGGCATAAACATCGGCTGGCGCAAAATTGTACCAATGGCCAATATGAAGATCACCCGATGGATAGGGAAACATCACCAAATGGTAGAAGTTTTTTTTATTTTTTACCGAGTCCTTAACTTGATAAATCTTCTGCTTTTCCCATTTTTTCTGCCACTTTTTTTCAATTTTTTGATGATTGAAAACCTTAGACATAGACATATCTACTAATATTAAACATTTTAAAATCTTTTTTCAACTGCCAATTTTTTATTTAATAAATATTTTAGTCAAGTATCTCACGATCGTGAGATACTTGACTAAAATATTTGCGGGGTCGATGTTTTATCGAAAAGGGTTCTCAGATAAATTTAGCACTTTCCTACCTATAGGAAAGTGCTAATGTGGGGCAAATTTTGAACAAAGCCCCTTACTTTATTTTGAACGTAATACTAAATTTAAGTTTGCCGTCGGCTGCCGGAGTAATGCCGGCCAAGGGCAGATTAATATCTTTAAATTGAGAATCTTGCTCCAATTTGGTTTTAAAGTCAATAATGGCTTTTTCGTCAGTCGCCCGGCCGTTAAATAAAATAGGTGTTTCTTGCGATTGAATAAAAATTCTTTCAATAACAATGTCGTTGCCGGCTAAATTTTTAATTTTTTCAAAAAATGGAGACCAATTATAAATTTGATTTTTGACCTGAAGCCCCAACTCCACTCGTTCGTTGAATTCCTTGGCTTCTTCTTGAAGTTTATTAACTTCACCCAGCTCGGGCAAATTAGCCAGGTTGGCTAATTGATTATTTAAAGAATTGGCGGTTTTCATTAAAAAACCGTCTACCACTATAAAGGCGATAAAAATAAAAGAGAGAGAAGTTAAGGCGATGTTTCGCCAGATTTTAATAAAATTAATTATCTGGTGCTGATGAAATTCTTCCTCGGTGCCGGTGCTGGCTAAACTGATAATAATATCTTTAGAGCGAGGAATCAGGCCTCTTAAAGCCGAGCCCAAGGCGCTAAACCAATCAGAGGTAAGGGTAGACAATTGACTATTGACTAATGACCATTGACCATTGACATTTTTTAGTTCTCTTGGCAAGGTCAGTTTTTGAACTGCCAGAGTAAAGTTTTCAGTAATAATTTGGGTTATTTTTTCTTCCAGAGCCGGGGCAGCCAACAAGAGAGTGTTGATTTGGGTTTCTGGCCAATGACTGCCGGCGAAATTTAAAACTTTCTGGGTTTCTCTGATAATTATTTCTTTGATGACAGCCAAAGAAATTTGCCGTTCTTCTCCCGCCGGCCAAGGAATAAAATGATTAAAGTATAAATTGCGATTTTTGATAAAACAAAAATTTAAACCGCTGCCGGTTAAATGCAATAGAAGAAAAGAGTTAGGTAGGTTCACCAGTCCCGAAAATAGACGGCTGAGCGCTAAAGCTGAGAATTCAATGGCTACGACAACGAAATTTGTCTCTTTTAAATGTTGGACAAATTCATCAACGATTTTATTTGGAATAAAAGCCCCTAAAATTTCCAATTGTCCGCCGTCAATATCGGTTTCCCCTACTCTCTGCCAGTCAGCGTAAACCGAGGAAAAATCAATCGGCGAAATCATCTGAAGATTTAATCCAGCCGCCTCCTCAAGATTATCAATGGCCACGAGCGGCAAGTTAAATACCTGGGTATAGACATCGATATCAGGGATATTAACTATGATGTAAATTTTTTTCTTGGTTCTAAAAGTAATCTGGGAACGAAGTTTAGAAAGAGCGGCTTTGAAATTTTCTTTATTTTTAATTTTTCCCTCCTCAATAGTTCCTATTGGTAAATTTAAGGAAATAAAGTTCAGCTTATTTTCCTTAATAAGGACGAATTTTAATGCTGAATCTGAAATTTCCAAACCGCCAATCGGTAGCTGAGGATTTAGGATGGTTAATATTCGCTTGAAGCTCATAAATTTTTATATTGCTATTTCTCTTTCTGATTCTAATTTTACCTCACCGGTGAGACTATTTACATAAATGACTGCCCGGATCTTGCGGCGCTTGTTAAAGGCGATTCCTAAAGAATCAACCTGAAATTTGTCAGCGCCGACGCAAATATCTTTACAAATCGTCACTTGGCTGGAGCGACTTCCCACGATTAAGGTGTAAGGATTGGGGCTGGGGTTGAAATTTTTATCTCGGACGATTCTAATTTTCGCGTCTTCAATGCCGGCTCTGGCCGCGGCTAACGCCTCTTCTGATAATTTTATTCCAAAACCGCTCTGGCTCAAAAAATAAGCGATAAAAGCGCCGGTAATTCCGATTTCCACAATCAATCCTCCGACTAAAAGAATCACTGGCAAGGTAGCAGCAGCTTTTGTATTGAGTAATGAGTTATGAGTTGTGAGTTTCATCTATTGTTGCGTGGTTGTTGCTTGTTGGGGCGACTGTTGAGGCGGTTGAGCTTGAGCCGCTGGCGAACTTTTAATGGATTGTAAAATCTGGCTATTTTCTTTTAACTTGGCTTTCCAAACAATATTCTTCTCGTTAAGATAAATTTTATCTTCCGGGCCCCAGAATGCCTGTTCGAATTTGGCTAAACTCAAAGGGTTTTGACTGTCCGCTGGATTTCTCTGAATCAACCAGACATTGCTTAGCGATAGTTTTGGAAATCTATTGAGTTCTCCAAAATAAAGGTCACCGGTATTCAGATAAACCGCCCAGTAAGATTTTTTAAACCCGACCTTTTGCCAATAAATAACAACAGCCAAAGCCAATAATAAAATAACAACTACAGCCAGTAAAATTTTATTTAATTTAGACATAATAAATTATAATCTTTAAACGACCTTTTTTATATGTTTATTATAACATTATCACAAAATATCACAACTACAAAAACACGAAGCTTGACTTTACGAGGTTAAACCTCGTAAGATTATAAATAACATGCAGCAACCAATTTTTGCCGACAATCAAATCTATCATATTTATAATAGAGGAGTTGAAAAACGTAATATATTTTTAGATGATAAGGATCGTTTTCGTTTTATTCACGACCTTTTTGAATTCAATGATGAAACTCCAGCGGCAAATATATATTACAAACTCAATAAACTCCTTGAATTTCAATCTTACGAGGTTAAACCTCGTAAGATTGAAAGAGAACCCAGAAAAACACTCATAAATATTTTAGCTTTTTGTTTAATGCCTAATCATTTTCATTTACTTTTGCAACAGAAAAAAGAGAATGGAATTGTGAAATTTATGCAAAAGTTAGGCACTGGTTATACCATGAGCTTCAATCAAAAATATGAAAGAAGCGGTTCTTTGTTTCAGGGAACTTATAAGGCGGTTTTAATTGAAAAAGATTCCCATTTTATTCATCT
>PFKY01000041.1:6583-7779 GCA_002784365.1 Candidatus Wolfebacteria bacterium CG_4_10_14_0_8_um_filter_39_64
TTAAACCTCGTAAGATTGAAGAAATCAAAAATTATAATTATAAAGAAGCGATGAAATTTTTGGAAAACTATCGCTGGTCCAGTTTCTTGGATTATATCGGCAAAAAAAATTTTCCTTCGGTAACCCAAAGAGAGTTTCTTTTAGAATTTTTTGAAGGGCCAGAGCAATACAAAAAAGACACTTTAAAATGGCTGAAAGAGATTGATTTAGGCGAGGAAGAAATAAAAAAGTTAACCATGGAATAAACCAATCTATTGACTTACGAAGTCAATAGATTGATACAGAAGGAAAATTAAAGCAATTGATTACCTTCAGAGTATAAGGGTTTATTCTGGGATGTCGGGGAATAATAATTTTCCTTGTTCCATCAGTCATCCCAATATGTTTTCCCCTAAGTTCTTCTTTTCCCATCTCAAGATAAGTTAAAATAGCATCTTCTATATTTTCTAAAGCCTCTTTTTCGGTTTTTCCTTGACTATGACAACCAGGTAAAGCCGGAGCATGCACATCATAACCGTATTTGCTTTTATGAAGAATTACTAAGTATTTCATATAATTTTATCTTATCACAGGCAAAAATCAAAAGTCAAATACATTAAATTACCATGACGATGACAGATGACAATGACAACGTTGTCATAGTTATAGTCATAAGTCATTGTAGTTCGACAACTATGGAGGTTCAACCTCAATGGACCCCAACTTCGAGAGAACTCCAAAAAATGCTATTTTCGCTTTTTATAAATTTTATCACGTCGATCAACGCAACAAACGATAATTATCCGCTCCTCCCAATTAATTTTATATATTACCCGCCAATCGCCTACTCGCAACTTATAAAATTCTCTAAATTCGCCACTGAGAACCGATGGAAAAATCGCCTCGAAATTTTCTAAAAGCCAATCTAATTTATCAATAATTCGTCGCCGTATTTCACAGTCAAGTTTTGCCAAATCGCGCTCGGCATCTAAAGTAAATTCCAGAAGCCACCGCTTCATAAGTTAATAATATCTTTTCTTAATCTCTGAAAAAGGAATTGTTTTTTGTTTGGGAATTAATGCTCGGCGAAGTCTTTTCTTTGCTTTTTCATTTAATTCCAATCTAAAATCAGGGTCATTTAAAACCTCATAAATTGCTTGGACTATAAAACTTTTTACTTCTTTATTTAATTTTTTAGAAATAGTAATAGTAGCCAT
>PFKY01000003.1 GCA_002784365.1 Candidatus Wolfebacteria bacterium CG_4_10_14_0_8_um_filter_39_64
CAAGCCGTATTTTTTTATAAGCTCTTTTTCTTTTTATCTAATAAGTTTGCGGTTTCGCTATGACATGTCATAGCGAAACCGCTATGCTAGGGTATAACAATTTAAATAATGACCAGCTCAATTAAGGTAAAGGATTTTTCGCCTCTTATCATTACTTTTTACTATAGCACAATTACAATTACGTCTTGCGATGACGTAAATTTTATTCTTCTATTTCTTTTATTTTATTTTCCAAAATTTTTTCAATTTCCTCATTTGTTTTATCAACGCTTTCCTGGACTTTTTCCTTGAACTTAAACTTATCATCTTCGCTGATTTTTTTCTCTTCTCCGGCCGAGGCGGATCCGCCTTTTCCGGCCGAGGCGGATGCGCCTCTGGCGCAGGCGGAAAACTGGCGATTTATCTCTTTATTAATTTCATCACGAATGCCCCGAATTTTTATTCGGGCTTCCTCGGCTTCTTTTTTGGCGACTTTAATCAACTCTTGCCTCCGCTCTCCGGAAAGCGACGGCAGATTTATCCTGATTAAATTTCCCTCGGGGTTAGCGCTGATATTTAAACCTGACGATTCAATCGCTTTCAAAACAGCTGAGGCGGCGTTTCTATCCCAAACTGAAATTTGAATTTCTCTTGGTGATATGATGCTAATTGAACCCAGTTGTTTGATTGTTAATTTCTGTCCAAAATATTCTACCGGAACGTCTTCAACCAGCTTTGAACTCGGCCGACCGCCGCGAATACCGGCTAATTGCTCCTTAAAATGTTTTATTGCCTCAGCGATTTTAAGTTCTAAATTTTTCAAAATGTCCATGCAATGTAAATTACTTTTTCGTTCCTATAATAATTTTATTACCCTCCAGATTAATTGTGGAAATTTTCCTGTCGGTAAAGCCGGGGTCAAAAATTTGCCAGCTCAAACCGTAATCTCGGCTCTTATAGATTTTACCATTGGAAGCCGCAAAAATCTCTCCCGGATTTTCTTTTAGAGCAAGGGTTGAAATCTTTGGCGCCTCGGCTGGCAAAGATTTAAAAACTTGCCAAGTTTCACCGCTATTTAAAGATTTGATAAGTCCGTAGTCGGTAGCCGCATAAATCGAGGAGTTACCCAAGGAAGCCACCAGAAAATCATTAATTTTATTAGCCCCCCGATAATCGTCCAAAAATTTTATCCTCTCAAAAGATTGACCGTTATTCCTGCTTACCCAAAATCCGCCTGATTTGAGAGTCAAATAAATCAATCCTCCGTTATGCCGACTAATTTTCAAATCAGTAATCGCCGAATTTAAAGTTGTCAAAAGACGAATTTCACCTTTTTCCAAGGAATAAAGGAGCAGTCGGCCATTGGATAAGCCCAAATAAAGATTATTGCCATTAACGGCAATATCATAAACCGCTTCATCTTCAATTTCATAAATTTTTTCCAGAGAAAAAAATTTATCCTGACTTTTATAAACTATTCCCTTGTTGTTTTGAAAGATAGAAATATAAGATTGGCCGTTGGCAAATAATATTTTATAAACTGTGGCGTTGGAAGTGATGTTTTTTTCCAAATCCGAAAAATTGTACCAGTTTAAACCGCCATCGCGGCTGATAAACAAACCGTAATTCGAGCCGGCAAAAATTAATTCCGGATTGTCGGGAGAAATTTTGATGTCAAAAATATCAATTGATTTATTAAAATGGATTTTCGCTTTTTGGAAATTTTCTTTGTTGTCGTCATAGAAAATACCGATAATTTCTTTTTGTTCCTTTAAACCGCTGTTGAAATTTAAGAGAGCGGAACCCAAAAATTTACTGCCGGTAAATTCGGATAATAATGGGGTGCTGAATAAAAAATAAAGCAATCCGCCCCAAATTAATATGATGACTACAAAGCCAAATCCTTTTTCTTCTTTTTCCATATCCCTACTTTGATATTGATGAAATTAAAGCTTTTAATTGCAGCTTTTTATTAACATTAAACTGTTTCATTAAAACCAAACGGTTTAATGCTTCTTTTAACTGCTCGGAATTTTTTATCGAGTCTTTGCGAAGATCGTTAATTAAAGATTTTAAAAAATCGTCAATTTGATTATTTTCAATAATTTTTTCGATGGATTCAGCCAAACCAGCCTTAATCGGCGCAATTTTGTTTACATTGGGACGGGAAAAATAAATTTTTTGAAGTCTTGAAATTAAAGCCGGAAATAAATTATCCTCAACATTGCTAATAAAGATAATTAAAGCCGATTCCGGCGGCTCTTCGACTATTTTTAGGGCCGCGTTTTGGGCTTCAGGAGTTAAGCTTTCCGCCTCTTTGATAATGGCTACTCTCCGGATGGAATTCGTTGCTTTTTGCCAGAGAAAATATTTTAAAGACCGAATACTGTCAATACCAATTGTTCTTTGGACGTCCGGCGAGATAATTAAAGTTTCTCTCAACAGCACAACGGGTTCTTCAAAAATTCCGTTTTCCAAAAAATTAGCCAGGGACTGGGCAAAAAGAAATTTTTCCTGGTAACCCTCATCATCCCCGCCAAAAAAAAGATAAGCGTGGGAGAGCATATCATTTTCTATTAATTTCTTGAAGTCCTCCTGAATTTTTTGATAATTTAGCATACAATTTAGGGTGGTTTTAATTTTCAATTTTTAATTTCTAATTTTCAATAAATTTTCAATTACTAAATTTTTAAATTTTTGAAATTGGGACATTAAAAAATTGATTGGAAATTGAAAATTGTAAATTAAAAATTTACCGTTTATTCAGCAGCGTTCTCTTATAAACATCCAAATGCGTAAGTATCAATCCTGCTCCCTTAGCCACGCAGAAAAGCGGCTCTTCAGCCACATAGACATTAACTCCTAAAACTTCCTTAAAGAAATCAGCTAAGTTGGCCAATTGCGCTCCTCCACCCGAAAGAATCATTCCTTTTTCCATTATGTCAGCCACTAATTCGGGCGGTGTTTCATTAAAAACGCTTTGAATGGCTGAGGCAATATCCACAAGATAGGGATTCAGGGCTTCAGCCACTTCGTTGGAATTAATTGTTAAAGTTCTCGGCAAGCCGGAAGTTAAATCCCTTCCTCTGACTGAAAAATCTAATTTATGTCTGGTCACAAGAGCAGAGCCGATTTCGATTTTAATTGTTTCAGCCGTCTGTTCACCAATGGAAAGGGAATATTTTTTTTTGATATAGTCCATAATCGCCTGGTCAAATTTATTGCCGGCCACTCTTAAAGACGCCCAAGAAACAATACCTCCCAGAGCCACGACCGCCACCTCTGCGGTGCCGCCGCCGATATTAATAATCATATTTCCGAAAGAGGAATTAATGGGAATGTCCGCGCCTAAGGCTGCTAAAATCGGCTCCCTGACAACGTGAGCTTCTTTGGCGCCAGCTTCTTTAGCCGCGTTAATTACTGCCCGACGTTCGGTCTGGGTAATGCCAGCCGGCACGGAAATTACCACATCTGGTTTAAAAATACCGAAATAACCGCAGGCCTTGCTGATAAAATATTTCAGCATTGCCTTGGTAATATAATAATCAGCGATTACCCCGTCTCGGAGCGGTTTATAAGGAACAATGTCGGCCGGCGTCCGACCCACCATTTCTTTGGCTTCTTTGCCAACGGCCAA
>PFKY01000067.1 GCA_002784365.1 Candidatus Wolfebacteria bacterium CG_4_10_14_0_8_um_filter_39_64
AGCCGTGCCTTCCGCGTCTTTGGCCGGCGCAGTAATGACCACTTTTTTGGCACCCGCATCCAGATGCGCTTTGGCTTTTTCAAATGATTCGAAAGCGCCGGTTGATTCCACCACAATGTCAATATCCAAATCTTTCCATGGAAGTTTAAGCGGGTCTTTTTCCTGAAAAAATTTAATTCTTTTTCCGTCAACAATTAATTCCCCTTTTTCCTTATCGCTTGTCACTTGTCGCTCGTATGTCCGATAAACCGAATCGTATTTTAAAAGATAAGCGAGGTTTTCCAAATTGCCCAAGTCGTTAATGGCCACAATCTCTAATTGAGGGTTGCTGAAAGCTTGCCTGAAAAACAGGCGACCAATTCGACCAAAACCATTAATAGCAATTTTTGTCATTAATTTTATTTTACCAAATTTAAATGAAAAATAACAATGCCGAATGCCACGGCCACATTCAACGATTCTTTTTCGCCCTTCATTGGGATTTCCAGAATTTTATCTGCCCGCTTTAGAATTGGAGCCGGCAAACCTTTAATTTCATTGCCCAAAACCAAAACCAGCCTTCCTACTCTAAGATTTGACGATCGTTTAATATTAGAGTAAGGGATGGATTTTTTACTTTGTTCAACGGCGAAAATTTTATATTTATCTTTTTTAAGTTTATCGATTAGCCGACTGGCTGATTTTACTTTCTCCCACTCAACATATTTTTCCGCTCCCAAAGAGACCTTTGTTAATTGTGGCCGCGGCTTGCCAAAAACATCAACCGGCGCCGGCGTGATGCCGCATAAATAAATTTTTTCGCAGCCAGCCGCGTCCGCGGTGCGAAAAATAGAGCCCACGTTATGTAGGCTCCGGACATTATAAAGAATGACAACCATAATTTAAACTTAGTCAAGTATTTCACGATCGTGAAATACTTGACTAAAATTTGGGGCTCAAATTAAGCCGATTTTCTTTCTAACTTCTGCGATTTTTTTATTGGCGACTTTGGCGGCTTTTTGCGAACCGGCTACCAAAATAGAGAATAATTTGGATTGATTTTTTATTAATGCCGATTTTTTCTTGCGGAAATCCGCGAAGTGTTTAATAACGACGCCCGCTAAATCATTTTTAAAAGTTGAATAATTTTTGCCAATAAATTTCTTTTCTAATTTCGAGATTGTTTCACCGCTTAGAGATGAATGAATTTCAAGCAGATTACTGATGGCTGGTTTATTTTTTTCATCATGTTTAACTTCCGCGCCGGAATCAGTCACGGCTTTTCTGATTTTGTTTCTGATTTCCTGCGGCGAGTCATCAATAAAAAGACAGGATTCGGGTTGGGATTTAGACATTTTCTTTTCGGGATTAGCCAAACTCATCACGCGCGGAGTTTTGGTTAAAATCGCTTGCGGCTCAAAAAAAGTCTTTCCGAATTTTTTATTGAATTTTCGCGCCAGACTTCTGGTAATCTCTAAATGTTGAAGCTGGTCTTCGCCGACCGGAACGAATTTTGTGTCATAAAGCAAGATATCTGCGGCCATCAAGACAGGATATGCGAAAAGTCCGATATTAATATTTTTTCGTTGTCTCACACTTTTATCTTTAAACTGGGTCATTCTTTCCAATTCCCCCATCGGTGTAACCGTATTTAAAACCCAACTTAATTCAGTGTGTGCCGGAATTTGCGATTGTTGAAAAATCACTGATTTTTTGGAATCCAAACCGGCTGCTAAAAAATCAGCCATCAATTCTAAGATTTGTTTCGGTTTTTCTTTGGGGTCAAAATCTTCCGTCAAAGAATGTAAATCAGCGATGAAAAAATAACACTGATATTTGCCAGAATTTTGCAAATCAACAAAATTTTTCAAAGCCCCAAGATAATTTCCAATGTGAAGTTTTCCGCTCGGCTGAATGCCGGAAATCAAAACCGGTTTCATAAATTTAAACTTCGATTATCACGGGCAAAATCATCGGCCGTCTCTTGGTTTTATTATACAAAAATTGGCCGATTTGGTCGCGCATCAGGGATTTTATATAATCCGTTTCCAGCTGCTGATGCCGGGGAATCCGGCTGATAAGATTGCGGATGCGTTTTCTTAACTCTTCAACAAATTCCTTGTTTTCCTTTAGATAAATGAAACCGCGGGAGATGATGTCCGGATTTTTCAGGAACTTACCGCTGTGCCGGTCCAAGGTGGCAATAACTACCACCATTCCTTCCTGGGCTAAGACGCGGCGGTCTCTCAAGACTACTTCGCCGACGTCGCCGACGCCCAAGCCGTCAACCATTATGTAGTAAGCCGGAATATTTTCGTCGGTTGGTTTGACCGAATCCTTTGTAAATGAAACAACCTGACCGTTGTCTATCAGTATCGTTTCTTCCTGTTTTAAGCCAAGTGCTTCTTGAGCATGCTGGGCATTCCGCCATCGCATAAAATAATAGCCGTGAATTGGAATAAAAAATTTAGGCCGGATAAGTTTCATCACTGTTTTAAGTTCTTCCTGCGGTGCGTGGCCGGATGAATGGATGTCTATCATTTTATAGTGGTAAACCAAAGCGCCCTGCCGGGATAAATCATCTTTAAGAATCTGGACGCTTCTTTCATTTCCCGGCACGATTGACGAAGAAAGAATCAAGGTGTCTCCTTTTTTAATTTGAATATAGCGGTGTTCACCGTTGGCGATTTTCATCAAACTAGCCTGCGGCTCGCCCTGAGCGCCGGTGCAGAGAATCAATAGTTTATCATCATGGTACTTGCGAATATCTTCCAGGGGAATAATCACGTCTTTTTTAATTTTCATAAAGCCGAGGTTTCTGGCAATCTGAATATTGGTTTTCATTGATAAACCGCTAATGGCAACTTTTTTGTTAAGCCGCTCGGCGATTTTAATAATTTCGGCCAAACGATCCAAGAGCGAAGCAAACGTGCCGAGAATAATCCGGCCGGTGGCTTTTTTGAAAAGTTTTTCCAATTCTTGTTCCACTACTCTTTCGGAAACTGAGTAGCCGGGCTCTTCGGCGCCGGTGGAATCCAAAAGCAGAGTATGTATTTTCTGCTTGCCGATTTTTTCCCAAACATCCATAGCCCGCGGCTTACCGTCGATATCGTAATCAAATTTAAATTCGCCGGGGTGAACGATTTTACCGACCGGCGTATCAATAATCATACCCACGCCTTCCGGAATATTGTGCGTCACCCCGAAAAATTCCGCTTTAAAATTCTGCGAAAGCTGGTGGGTTTCGCCTGACTTAATAATTTGAAAATTAAGTTTTGGAGCATTAACGAATTCTTCCTGACGCTTGGCAATGATTTCTTTGGTAATCGGCGTGGCAAAAATTATCGGATTACCCAGTTTTCCCATAATATAGGGGATGGCGCCGATGTGGTCGTAGTGGCCGTGGGTAATAATTAAAGCTTTAATTTTTTCTTTTCTTTCTTCAAGATAAGAGACATTGGGAATAATGTAATCTATTCCCGGCGTCGCCTCCTCGGGAAACTGCAGGCCAGCATCAATCACAATAATCTCATCTTGATATTCAAAAAACATCATATTGCGGCCGATTTCTTCCAGTCCGCCCAAAGCGCTAAAGCGAACCACCGGTTCTCCTTTTGGTCGTTCTTCTTTTGCTCGCGGCACCCGCGAAATAATTCTTCTTTTTGGTCTAATTAATTTTTCTCTGAACATATATAAAGTAAAATTTCCAATTTCTAATTTTCAATTT
>PFKY01000023.1 GCA_002784365.1 Candidatus Wolfebacteria bacterium CG_4_10_14_0_8_um_filter_39_64
CTCCTAAAGAATTCTGGAGGAAATGGTGCAAGAGCGAAAAAACCAGCCAGGACCGGGAGGAAATCGCTTTGGGGGCAATCTTGACCCAGAGAACTAATTGGCGAAACGTGGAAAGGGCCTTAAAAAATCTTAAAGAAGCAAAGGCTTTATCAATTAAAAGAATTTATCAAATCGGTAAAAGAGATATAAAATTATTAGAGAATCTTATTAAGCCATCCGGGTTTTACAAACAAAAAGCCAAAAGGATTTATCAATTTTGTGAATTTATTGTTAAAAATCACGGGTCTTTGGAAAAATTTTTTGACCAAAATTTAGAAACCTGCCGGGAACAACTTTTAAAGATAAACGGTATCGGTCCGGAGACAGCTGACAGTATTTTGCTTTATAGCGGCGATAAACCAATCTTTGTGATTGATGAATATACCCGCCGCTTAGTCAAAAAGCAAAAAATCAGCAACCAACTTTTTTATAATCACCTTCAGCAATTATTTCAGCAAAATCTAGCCAAGAACGTTAAAATTTATCAAGATTTCCACGCGATGATTGTTTTGGAGGGCAGGGGAACTGACTGGGATTTAGAAACTCCAGTTAAACAAAAAAGTTTATTTTAAAAATGATAAAACCGTTTTCCGACAATATTATTTTTGTAGATACGGAATTCTCTAGTTTAGACCCCTATAAAGGCGAGATTCTTTCGATTGGCTTGGTAAAATTAAACGGCGAAGAATTATATTTAGAATTGGAATACGCAGGAGAAATAAGTGATTGGGTGAAAGAAAATATCGTTCCAACATTAAGGGGAGCAAAAGTAAGTCGGGGAGAAGCCATTCAAAAAATTAAAAGTTTTATCGGCGACAAAGAACCGTTTATGGTTAGTTATATTAACCAATTCGATGCCATATACTGGTATAAACTTTTTGGCTTAGAGAACAATCCTTGTTATTGGATACCGATTGATTTTGCCTCTATTTTGTTTGCTTTAGGAATTGCCCCCGAAAGTTATTATTTTGGAGATAAAAATAACTTTTATGAAAAAATAGGCATAGACCATTCTAAATATAAACAGCATAATGCCTTAGATGACGCAAAATTATTAAGGGAAGTTTACTTAAAATTTTTACAACTTAACCCGCAAGATTTAGAAAAAATTCAAAAATAAATTGGCCAACCCTTCAATAAACTCAGGCCAGGCAAAAAATTAGGCGAATAAGTGGACTGGCCATTATCGCCATTTTAGCGATTTTTTGGTAAAATGATTAATAATGATTAATATGGAATGTAGACAAAAGGAAAATTTAAAAAGCTGCCCCTGTACTTATCCTGGCTGTCCGAGAAAAGGGATTTGCTGTGAGTGTTTGAGGCATCATCTTAAAAAGGCTGAGCTTCCGGCCTGTTGTTTTTCGGCCGAAGCCGAAAGAACCTATGACCGCTCAATTGAAAAATTTATTCAAGACCAGAAAAAATGATTAGCGAGATTAATGTTTCAAGTCAAGAAAGATATCAGCTGATTGACATTACAGATGAAGTTGAGAAAATAGTAAAAGAAAGCGGTGTTAAAGACGGATTGGTTTTATTGTTTGTGCCCCATTCCACTGCCGGTATTTTATTAACTGAAAACGAAAAAAGTTTGAAGGAGGACTGGTTAGATTTTCTTAAAAAATTGGTTTCTGGTTTTGATTTCCAGCACAATAGAATTGATGATAATGCTGATTCTCATCTTCTTTCCGGTTTTATCGGACAGGAAAGAATTCTTCCCCTAAAAGGCGGCCAGATAATTCGAGGAACTTGGCAGCAAATTTTTTTATTAGAATTAGACGGGCCGAGAAAAAGAAAAATAATTGTTAAAATTATAAAAGATTAGATGTTAATCCCCAAAGGTCGCCCCTAAATTAAGCCCAGAATCGAATCTCTTAAAAACTATGAAAATTTCAAGTCCGGCTTTTGCCAATAACTCTTATATTCCCCAGAAATATACTTGTGATGGCCAGGATATTAATCCTTCCTTAGAAATTAAGGAGGTGCCAGAAGAAGCCGTGAGTCTGGTTTTAATCGTGGATGATCCTGATGTAGCCAGGGGAACTTTTTTGCATTGGCTGGTTTTTAACATTGAGCCGACAGTTTCTTTAATTAAAGAAAATGAGGCGCCCAAAGGAGGAATTCAAGGCCTAAATGATTTTGGCAAAGAAAATTACGGAGGACCGTGTCCGCCGTCTGGCACTCACCGATATTTTTTCAAAGTTTATGCTTTAGATAAAAATTTGGATTTAGAAGCCGGTTCAGATTTAAAAAAGGTCGACAAAGAGATGAAAGACCATATTTTAGGCGAAGCTCAATTGATTGGCCTTTATCAAAGAAAGTAATTCAAAGATTGAGCCTAATAAAAAATGTTTATGAAAAACTTAAAACCTTTAAGCGTTGAGGAATGGTTGGTTTGTGGAATCGGGATGTTTTTTATGGGATTGGGAATAGGCCTCGGTGCGGGAGTAATGAATTTTGGAATTGGATTTTTCATTTTGGGATTAGTATTAGAAATCCCGGCTTTTTATTTGGTATTTAAACACAAAAGAGAAAATGAGAAATTTAAATCGGAAAGAGTTTGAGAAAATTATCAAAGAGGGAATAAAGGCAATTCCGGAAAAGTTTTTGCGGAAATTGGAAAATGTGGCAATCGTTATTGAAGA
>PFKY01000012.1 GCA_002784365.1 Candidatus Wolfebacteria bacterium CG_4_10_14_0_8_um_filter_39_64
TGAAATGGCCAGTTGGTAGGGTGTTTTTATATAAAAATATCTTCGCTATTAAATGCAACGAATGTGCTTTGGTTACAAAAAAGTTACAACTTGAAGGCGGAAAAATTTTGTCAGCGAAGGAATTTTTAAACGGCCACGGGGATTTTATCGGAAGTGTTTTAAAATAAAATTATTATATGTACAACAACTTTTGCTATAGCAAAAGTTGTTGACTATGACTATTTTAAATTAATAAAATTAAATTAATATGAACATAACATTTTTGGGGACCGGTCCGGCTGGGCGTATCCCCCGGCCAAATTGCAAATGGTATGTCTGTAAGGAAGCTGAAAAACCAGGCAGCAGAAGCGCCCGGTCACAAACGTCAACTTTTTTTGAATTTTCCAAAACTAATGTTCTTATTGATGTTTCCCAAGATTTTGGAAAGCAGGTTAAATTATTGGATAAAAAACAAATTGATTTTATTTTTTTAACCCACGGCCACAGCGATGCCGCTTACGGATTGCCGCTATTAACAAATAAGAAATATCGAGAAAAATTCAATCCAGTTATTCACACTGAAAAGCAAACTTTTGAAGTTGCCAGAGAAAAAATGCCTGAAGTTGCCGGCTTAAATTTCAAATTTATAGAGCCGTTTCATGAATATAACTTTAAAGATTTTAGATTAATCCCTTTTCGCGTGGAGCATTCTTTTAATCCCCGTTTCCTGACGTTAGGATATTTGTTTGAATTTAATAAAAAGAAGATTGTTTACGCCAGCGATTTTAAAGAAATGTCAAGCCAAAGTAAAGGCTTAATCAAGAACGCCGACTTGGCGATTTTGGATTGCGCGGCGTATAAAAGGCCCATCCCGACTCACGTGAGTTTTCCGGAAATTTTAGAACTTCAAAAAGAAATGGCTTTCAAAAAAGTTTATCTTACTCAAGTTGGCATTGCTTGGCCGCATTATGAACTGGCGCAGAAAGTTATAGCAAAACAAGCCAAAAATATTTTTTTGGCGTACGACGGCCTAAAAATCGAAATTTAGGCCGATTTTTTTGTGTTCGGCAGAGTGTTTTTCCATCTATTTGAACTTTTAATGTTGCG
>PFKY01000043.1 GCA_002784365.1 Candidatus Wolfebacteria bacterium CG_4_10_14_0_8_um_filter_39_64
TGAACCCGAAAACTTCTATCTCTCCGAGCCGCGGTTAAAAATGAGAATTATTGAACGAATGGCGGCTCGCTTAATTATTTATTGCGGCTACACGCTACTGATAGCAATTGTCGGCACCTTTTTATTGTCTGATATCAAAAGTTTCTTTTGGTTGGGAGTCCTGGGCTCGTTATTTTTAATTGATAGATTGCTTCATTTTGGCCAGGCTGAACGATCGCTGCTTAATCTAAGAGCCCGACCTGAACAAAAAATTAATATTGCCAACTATCTTACTCCGGCAAGTTTGGGAGTTTTGGAGCGAGCGCTAGAAAAGGCATTGATAACAAACAATGATTTTTTTCTTTATTTAATAAAATTCCTGATTGATAATCGCGATATTCGGGAGGGACTGCTTCGGATGGATGTTCCGGTCAAAGAATTTGAGCAAAAAATCGACGATTTAGTTAAGGAAATTCAAAAAAATCCTCCCCTGAAAGATTCTCGGCAAGATTTAATAAATAAAATTGAAATCTTGTTAAAAATAGCTTTGCAGTTGAGCATAAATAATCAGGAAAAATATATTGAACCGCGAAGTCTTTTCTCGGGTTTGAGTCTCATTGGCGATGAAAAGGTTAACCGGATTTTTAATTTATTTTCAATCGCCCCCAATGATTTAGAAAACGCTTTAATTTTTGGCCGCTTTCGGAAAAAATTCAGATGGTTCAGGCGCTTACCCCCTAGCTTAGGCGGGTTTGCTCAGCGACCTTATAAAATCCGGCATCGATTTATGAATCGTGCTTGGACAGCCAGACCAACGCCGACTCTTGACAAATATTCTGTTGATTTTACTGATTTGGCCCGTGAGCAAAAAGCGGGATTTTTAATCGGTCATGAAGTTGAATATGACAGAATGGTTGATATTTTATCCAGACAAACCAAGGTCAACGTCATGCTGGTGGGTGAGCCGGGCAGCGGCAAAGAAACTTTAGTGGCTCATTTGGCTTTTGAAATAATCAAAGACAAGGTACCAAATTCTCTTTTTGATAAAAGATTAGTGGCATTGTCAGTCGGCAATTTGATTTCCGGCGCTTCAAGCGAAGAGGTTTCGGCCCGAGTCAATAAAATAATTGAAGAAGTTATTTTGGCCGGCAATATTATTTTACATATTCCAGATATTCACAATTTATCCAAAACTTCCGGGCCTCAATACTTAAGCGCGGCTGATATTCTTATTCCGGTAATTGTCAGCGACGCTTTTCCGGTTGTGGGCGCTACTTACCCCAAAGAGTTTAAACAAATAATTGAATCGCAAAGCGATTTTGCCAATGCCTTTGAAGTCATCCGGGTTAATGAAATTAGCGAGGATGAAGCCGTCAAACTTTTAACTTATGACAGTATTATTTTGGAAAATCAATATAAAATTATTATTTGTTTTGGGGCCATCAAACAAGCAGTAATTCTGGCTCATAAATATTTCCGGCATAAACTTCTGCCTTCCAGCGCCGAAGACCTTCTAAAAGAAACCTTGGCTGACGCGACTCAAAAAGGCGATAAGGTTTTACAGGCTGACGACCTTATTGTCATTGCGGAAAGAAAAATTAATATCCCTATCCATCGGGCCGGCGAAAAAGAAGCGGAAAAACTTTTGGGTCTTGAAAAAATAATTCACCAAAGATTGATTAATCAGGAAGAAGCGGTTAAAGCGGTCAGCCGGGCTTTTCGGGAATATCGCAGCGGCCTCAGCCGCAAAGGTGGACCAATCGCGGTTTTTCTTTTTGTCGGACCGACCGGTGTCGGCAAAACCGAGCTTTCCAAAATTTTAACCAAAATCCAGTTTGGCTCGGAAAATATGATGCTTCGTTTTGATATGAGCGAATATCAAGACAAACAAAGTATTTTTAGATTCATCGGCTCGCCAGATGGCCGGATTGCCGGCAATCTCACTGAGGCGGTCATTCAAAAACCCTATTGTTTAATTTTATTGGATGAATTTGAAAAAGCTCATCCGGACATTTTAAATCTGTTTTTGCAGGTTTTCGATGAAGGCCGTTTGACCGATAATTTGGGCCGAACCGTTGATTTCACCAATGCCGTTATTATCGCCACTTCCAACGCTCATTCTGATTTCATTAAAACCCATATTGAAGCCTATACCCCGTTCGAAACAATTACCGAACAATTAAAGAAAAAATTAACTGATTATTTTAAGCCGGAATTACTTAACAGGTTCTCGGATATCATTGTTTTTAAGCCTCTTTCTCCCGAAAATATCGAGGCCATCACAAAACTCCAACTTCAGGATTTAAGCGAGACTTGTTCGGAGACCCAAGGAATAAATTTGGTTTTTGATGAGTCGGTAGTCAAAAAAATAGCGGAATTGGGTTATGACCCGGCTTTCGGCGCCCGACCTTTGCGCGGAGTTATTTCGGAAAAAATCCGCAGCGTTTTGGCGGAAAAAATCTTGAAAGAAGAAACGGTAAAAGGCGGCACGGTTAAAGTAGTTTTGGAAAACGAGGAAATTAAATTCGTATAGATATGCTTCAAGAATATTTAAAAGATGTCTTCAAAACTTACAAGACCAGCGATGCCACCGAGGCGAGTTATTATACCGATTTAAAAAAGCTCTTAGAAAATTTTCTAACTTCAAAAGGAATTGTTCCGAATATAACTATTCAGCCAAAAAGGACAATGGCCGGTATTCCGGATTTTACAATTAGAAAAGGTAAAGAACTTATCGGATATATTG
>PFKY01000015.1 GCA_002784365.1 Candidatus Wolfebacteria bacterium CG_4_10_14_0_8_um_filter_39_64
GCGAGAGGGAAACTGGAACTGCGGGAGCGAAGCCCCGTCACTCAACGAGTTGAGTGACGGGGCGGAGCGACCAAATTCCAGAGGGCGTCCCCGAAGTGAGCGAAACCAGATTTTCATTTGGCGGAGCGCCTACGAACGAGAAAAGATTTTCTGCTAAAAGAATTCTTTACTGTAACTCCACTGTCGCTCCTACTGCTTCTAATTTTGCTTTCAATTCGTCCGCTTCGGCTTTTTTAAGACCTTGTTTTACCGGCTTTGGCGCACTATCAACCAAATCTTTGGCTTCTTTTAAGCCAATGCCAGCTGCTTCTTTAACTGCCTTAATCACGTTAATCTTTTGGTCGCCAACTGCTTTAAGAATAACGTCAAAAGAAGTTTTTTCTTCCGCAGGCGCACCGCCGTTTGCTACGCTAGCAGCAGCCACCGGCATTGCGGCTGAGACGCCGAATTTTTCTTCAAGCGCTTTGACCAGCTCCGATAATTCCAAAGCTGTTAATTTTTCTATTTTTTCAATTATTTCGTCAAAATTTTTTGCCATATTTTTATAAATTTTATTTCTCGACCATTTTTGATTTTTCGTTTAATACATACGCGAGCATTCTCATCGGCGCCGATAACACTCCGACCAATTGAGAAAGCAAAATTTCTCTGGTCGGCAGTTTTCCGATTTTTACGACTGTTTCGGCATCAATGAATTTTTTCTCCGCCAAATCATAAGCGCCCAGAATTTTAAAACCCTGTTTTTCTTTGGCATGGCTGAATTTATAAACCGGGCTGATAATTTCATAAATATCCTTTTGGGTAAAAATAGTGCCAAGTTGCGAGTTAAATTGTTCCGGATTGAAATCAACGCCCATTTTCTCAAAAACAATTCTCAGCAATCTTTTCTTTATCACTTTGAATTTCGCACCCATCTCTCTTAGCGTTTTTCTTAAATTTTTCATATCTTCAACGCTCGTGCCGGTAAAATCGGTAAAAAGCAAAAGCTGACTCCCTTTCAAAAGTTCTTGTCCTCCTTCAACTTGTTCAATTTTTTGCTGTTTTGTTTTCATATTTTTTAGAAGCGGATTTACGCTGATATCAACGCGGATCAACGCAGAAATTAAAAAGGCGGATTAAATCCGCAAACTACATTCTAAAATGAATTCCTCGAGAGGTCTTATTTATGTGCCTCTTGTCTGCGGATTTCTTTAATATTAGGGTATTCAACTATCAATGTCAAGCCCCGTCTTTTACTAATGGCACGAAGCTGAATCCAAAATACTCTCTTTTTTCATATTTATTCTTGCCGACTTTATCAATAACAATGACGCTATTTTCAACAGGAGCCACAATTCGGCCGCCGATTTTAAGTTGTTTTTTCCAGGCGATTGGCACGTCCCCAGCCGCAGCTGCTCCGGCAATGATTTTATCATAAGGCGCTTCTTTTCTATAACCTTTGGAGCCGTCAGCATTTATAACCTCAACAATCTTCTTCTCGATAAAACCATATTTAGCTACATTTCTTTCGGTCATTTGCGCCAATTCAGGTATTCTTTCTATGCCGATAATTTTACCTTCTTCAGCGACAATATAAGCCATGATAGCCGTCACCCAACCAGAGCCGCTGCCGATGTCTAAAATTTTTTCGCCAGGTTTCGGCTCAAACAATTCCAGCATAAAAGCCACGGTTAGGGGCTGGGAAATTGTCTGTTCAAAACCAATAGGCAGAGGCGCATTAACATAAGCGTCGGTTTTATGTTCTTCCAGCACAAAATCCGCTCTGTCTATATTTTGAAACGCCTCAATAATCGCCGGCGTCTTCAGATAGCCGTCTTTGATTAAAGAATTTATCAGATTTTCGTATTCAATTGACATAATTTGATTATTTATGTTATTATTATATCAGAAAATTAATTCTTGAAAACAATAGAAATAAAGAAAGGGTGGTGAGATAAAGATGTCAAGATTTTTTCCTTATGTCACATTTGTGATTATTAATGAAAGACCGTTCACAAAAAAGGAGGTGAATAAAATGGGATTAAAGGCATTATTGAGTCGCGAGTGTATATGCCCGCACTGCCACAAAAGATTCTGGGCAAAATTTAATAAAGTAGAATCTACGCAAGGTGGGAAAAACGATAATTGTCCATCTTGTAGGTGGTTACTCTGGATCCCCATAAGAGGAAGTTCGACACCAATCCCGATTCCGATTTATATTCGCGGTCATGCGTAGTTTTGAAAATTCAATTTGAGAGTGAGGAGGGAAATATGCCTACAGTAGCGTTTCTCGTTTCTTGGAAAAGGAATCGGAATCATCGCGGTCGAGACATCGTTTTTTCCAGTCAGAAAGCGATGAATATGGCCGATGAAAAAAAGTGTCTTGGCTTTAAGGCTAGTGTTAAGAAGTTATCTCCTAATGATCCGTTGGTGCTTCATTACCAACGTTACGGGATCATGCCTTTGTCATAATAATACAAACCCCCGCTGGTCTTTAAAACAGCGGGCTTTTTTTACCTGCGGGAGCTGAGGGAATTGAACCCCCGATCGCGGTTTTGGAGACCGCAGTTATACCACTTAACTAAGCTCCCCCTTAGCGTCCAATTTTAGCCTCTTTATGGAGTGTATGCTTTTTACACCACTTGCAGAATTTTTTCAATTCTAACTTTC
>PFKY01000058.1 GCA_002784365.1 Candidatus Wolfebacteria bacterium CG_4_10_14_0_8_um_filter_39_64
CCAAATTAGCCTCAAATTGACCGCCGCCTCGGCTCGTCCATTTTACGATTGAATTAACTTTTATTTCTTCGGAACCGATGAGTTGAATGTTAATTACTCTTGTAAAAGTGGTAGGATTGCCAGTTTGATAACTATAACGGTTGTTGGCTGAATCAAATAAAATCAGTCTGCTTTGGTTAGGTTCTAAACCCATACTCAAATAATCCGCCTCAAAACTGCCGCTGATAAGCCCCTGATTCCATGGCTTATTCTGAATGACATTGGCGTCAATTAGATTTTTCGTTATTTCAATGCCTTCGGCCGCCAAATAATTACCGACAAATTGATTGCTGATCACCCGATTCAGACTAGTTGACCGGGAAAGAAGATTAAGGATGCCTAAAATTCCAACAATGGCAATGCTGATGCCGATCATTGATTCAATCAGAATATAACCTTTGTTAGTTTTAAATTTTTTCATTAAGTGCTAATCTGGCCAGCGCTATTTATTTTAATTGTGGCCGAGGTTCCGGACTTGATGACTTTTATGACAACGGTTGCCTCGTCTTGAGAAGGAGTGATTACAACAGAAGGGTCGGGAGGAATAAAAATTACATCTGAAAGAGTCAATGTATCAAACTTTAGAACCGGGTCTAATTGAAAAGCTTCATATATTTCGGCTCCCCCGGAATATCTTTTATCTGAAACTTGGCAATCACCAGCTAAATCTTTAAATATAAGAAAGGTGCTGGGCGCTTCAAAGTGGACGCCGTAACCGCAGGGAACGCCAGTCTTGCCAAAAGTAGCGACGCCTAAAGACTTGGCTTTAGAAAGGATACTAAGGATTTTAGCCTGTTCTCTGAAAAGAATTACTTGCTGCCCGCCGGAACGGATGTTAATAATCAAAATAGCGGAAATCAAGGATAAGGTGCCGATAATTACCAACATCTCAATAATAGTGAAACCCTTAGAATTAGAATTTAGAATATAGGATTTAGGATTTAGGATTTTCATAATATTTAACAAAATTTATGATATAGGATTTAGAGAGAAAAATTTTTATTTTTCCCTATATTCTATATTCTAAATCCTAAATTCTATTTCTACAACCCAAATAGCTTAAAGTATCCCCCGATAACTTGATAACCGAAAAAGAAAGTTAAGGCGGCGCCGATTGCCAAAAATGGCCCAAAGGGAATTGCGTCTTTCATCTTTTTCTTTTTTCTGATTAAAAAAACAATGCTTACCAGCGCCCCGATGATGAAAGCCAAAAATATAACCATTAAAATATCCGGCCAGCCGAAAATCAGGCCTAAGGCGGCAACAAGTTTGAAATCTCCCAGGCCCATTGCTTTGCCTCTGCTTAAAAGAATAATTACTCCAAAAATAGCCATACCCAATAAGGCAGCCACCGAATAATTTATCCAGATATTCTCTCTCAAACCGAAAATTACCGCGTAATGCCCCAGAAATGACTGTTGACCGTTGACTATTGACCATTGACCTGCGGATTTAATGATTAAAAGAATCAATCCCAAAATCCCCAATGTTAGATTTATTTGATTGGGAATAATTGAGTGACGTAAGTCTATGATTGAAAGCAGGAGTAAAAAAACAAAGACCAACAGCCAAATTAAAATAATTAGTAATTGGTAATTGGGCAATTGGGTAATTGTTAGAATTTTTATAGGCACTAATACAAAAATTAGGCCTGATAAAATTTCTACCAAAGGATACTGGAGAGAAATTTTATGACCGCAACTTCGACATTTACCTCTTTGAAGAAAAAAACTAAAAATTGGTATTAACTCATACCAAATTAATGTCTTAAAGCAAATCGGGCAGTGAGAGCGACCGTCTATAACTTTTTTATCTAAAAGCCTTCGGCCTGACTGATAACGGAGAGAAATTACATTAATAAAACTACCCACTGCCAAACCAAGAACAAAGAGAATGATATAGAGAAAATAATTCATAACCAAAATTCCGCGTTAATCCGCGTATCTCTCCGCGTCAATCCGCTTCTATAATAAATTAAAACTGAACGCAGTAGGTTGGATCAGCGCAGTCAATACTATAAAGGCTACCATCAGGGTCATCTTTAAGGGCCGGGTTGCCGCTATCTTCTAAGGCGGCGGCTAAAACATAATTTTGACCGTCACTAGCTACTCCATAACGATAAGTTTTAGCCGGATAAAGCGGGTCGTTGGAAACGGATGAAACGCCGATACCGGCATTGACCAAACTATTTGTTAAGCTTGCCCAAGTGTCTCCTCCGGCAAGAGCCGAGTATCTTTGATTTTTTGTGTAGTAAAGTTCCAAAGCGTTTTGAGTTTCGCGCAAATCGGCAATTCGACGGGCGTCCCGGCCGCGAGTCCTAAAAGCTCCCAAACCAACCAAAACTATCGAAGCCAAAAGCCCGATAATCGCCACCACGATTAAAATTTCAATCAATGTAAAACCTTGTTTTTTCACAGGATTTAGGATTTAGGATTTAGGAAATTTATTAATAACCCCTATATTCTAAATTCTATATTCTATATTCTCGTAATGTATTCGACCTTTTAGAATGCTTGAGCTAAATTATATATCGGAATCAAAATTGAAGCAAATAATAATCCTACAAACACGCCGATTATCACCACTAAAATCGGTTGAATTAATTCCATTAAATTATCCAGTATATCATTAACTTCACGGGTATAAAAAGTTGAAATCCTTGATAAAATCTCGTCAAGCCGGCCGGTTCCTTCTCCAATCGCCACCATTTGCCCAACCAAAATCGGAAAATAATATTCGTTTTGAGATAAAAGATTGGATAGCAACTCTCCGCCACGAACCCCTTCGGCTATCTCATGTAAAATATCGCGGTAAATAACGTTTCCGATGGCGTGACCGGCAATTTCAATTGCCTGAGTTATTGGAATGCCGCCTTTTATCAGGACGCTTGTTGATTCGGCGAATCGAGCCACATACATTTTTTTGAATAAATTTCCAAAAATCGGTATTTTTATTATCACCTCATTAAGCACTATCCTGCCTTCATCGCTTTGAAGATAGTCAACCAATAAAAACAGCAAGAGTACGGATATTAAAATAATTGCCCACCACCACTGAATTATAAAATTGCCGCTGAACAAAAAAAATTGGGTAATTAACGGCAGAGTGACACCGGCTTCTTTAAAAACCGGCTCGATCTGGGGAAAAACCGTAATCAGCATTATGCCGGCAACCACTAAAAACAAAATAATCAAAATAATCGGATAAATCAGGGCGTTGCGGATTCGACTTCTCCACATCGTTTCTTTGTCTAAATAATCGGCTAAAAACATCATTGCTTCCTCTAAGCGACCGGTAATCTCGGCGGTGCGAATCATGTTAATATAAAATCCAGAAAAAATTTTCCCCTGGCGTTCCATGGCCTGCGATAAAGACAGGCCGGCGTCAACATCGGAAGAAACTCCAAAAATCGCTTCTTTTAAAATAGGCTTTCTTGTTTGTTGGTAAAGAGTCCGAAGGCTATTACCCAAAGGCATTTTCGATTCCATCAGGGTGGCGAATTGACGGGTAAAAATCATCAAATCAACTATTTTTACCCGATTAAAAAAGTTCAAAAACTTGTCATACCAGCGGGCTCTTTCCGCCTCTTCCAAACTCAAGATAAAAAGCTCATGCCCGGTTAAAACATTTAGGGCCGCTTCCCGATTAGCCGCGTCGACAAAGCCCGTCTGTAATTCTCCTTCTTGAGTTCTGGCGTTGTATTTAAACTTCAAATTAGGATTTAGGATTTAGGATTTAGGATTTAGGAAAATATTTAATGTTCCTAATCCTTTGCCCTAAATTCTATATTCTAAATTCTAACTCCTTTCTAATAGTATTCTTAGCTCTGATGGATTCAACGAATATAATTCAGCGTTTTCTAAAGAAATTGCTTTCTTTTTCACCAAATCGACCAGGGCGCGATTAAGAGTAAGCATTCCTTCCTGGACGCTTGTCTCAATGACCAAATCAATTTGGTAGGCCTTTCGCTCCCGAATCAGATTACGGATAGCTGGATTGGAAATCATTATTTCGCAGGCCGGGAGCCGACCGCCCTCAATCCGCGGAATTAAACGTTCAGAGACAATTCCAACCAAAGTGGCGGCTAACTGAGAAGAGATTTGGCCTTGCTGTTCAGCCGGAAAGCTGTCAATTATCCTGTCAACTGTCTGGGAAGCGGAATTGGTATGAAGAGTGGAAAATACCAAATGGCCGGTTTCTGCCACAGTCATGGCCATGGCTATTGATTCGGTGTCGCGCATCTCGCCAATCATGATAACATCCGGGTCCTGGCGCAGAAGCGAACGAAGGCCATTGTGAAAATCCAGAGTGTCAGTTTTTACTTCCCTTTGGGAAACAATACACTTATCCTGGCTAAACATATATTCAATCGGGTCTTCAATGGTAATGATGTGGTCTGTTCGGCTATGATTGATTTCGTCAAGAAGAGCCGCCAAGGTGGTAGATTTTCCATGTCCAGCCGGACCAACCACCAAAACAAATCCTTGAGAGAGTTTGGTAAAATCATGCAAAATTGGCGGCAAATTTAATTCCTCAAGGGTTTTAATCTGGGCTGGAATAAGACGCAAAGCAGCTGCCATATAACCCCGCTGGTAGAAAACATTAATTCGAAATCGAGCTTTATCTTCAAAACTGTAAGAAAGGTCAATTTCTTTTTCTTTTAAAAATTTTTCTTTCTGTTCCGGCGCAAGAAGATTGAATATTAAATTCTCCGTCATTTCCGGAGTCAAGAGCGATTCTTTTTGAAGAGGAATTAAAACACCGTCAATTCTCAAGATCGGATGCCGGCCCACTGCCAAATGCAAATCAGAGGCATTCTGCCGCGCCGTGGTTAGGAGTAAATCATTAAGTTTTTGTTTATAGTCTGCCATAATTGTTGACCGAGCACACAAAATTTATAGTTATTACATATGCTCAATACTCATAATTGTGTGCTCGGTCACTACAATTATGAGCACCCGCCGAAGCTCTTAGCGAAGGCGGGCTTCCTTATTATTTTACCATACTTTACTTTTATTTTACAATAAAA
>PFKY01000055.1:0-2590 GCA_002784365.1 Candidatus Wolfebacteria bacterium CG_4_10_14_0_8_um_filter_39_64
CCGATTTCTTACAGTTTATTTAATAATATCTTATTCAGCCAAAAATTTCAACCACGCACCGACACAAGTCATTACTGATGTATCCCATCCAGCACAACAGGCGGTCTAACGCATTAGACTACCTGTTATGCACCCGTCTAGTTCACGGGGTTGATTTTATAGACAGCTCAAATACAATATAATTAATGCATACAATTGACCATTTAAATCGAATGGTTTTAGATTCAAAAAGAAGGAAATTTTTGACAGAGATTAGTTTTTTAAAGAAATACGGTTTTTATCTGGCTGGCGGGACTGCTTTGGCTTTACAAATCGGTCATCGCACCTCGCTGGATTTTGATTTTTATACAGAAAAAAAATTTGATCCCGAGAAGCTACACCAAAAATTAAGAGAAAAATTTAAAGAAACAGTGCTTTTACAGAAAGCCGAGGACACTTTAATCGTGAATATTAATAATGTAGCGATAAGTTTTTTCCATTATCCTTACCCTTTGGTATACTCATGCCCAGAAATTGACGGAGTTTTGCTTGCCTCAAAGCAAGATATTGCGGCAATGAAAATAATTGCCCTTTCTGATCGAGGAACCAAAAGAGATTTTATTGATGTTTATTTTTTACTGAAAGAGTTTTCCCTAAAAAAAATTTTGGAATTCACAAAAAAGAAGTATCCTCAATTTAATATTTATGTTGGCTTACGCGGTCTAACCTACTTTGTTGACGCCGAGAAAAAACAACAAAGAAGATTATATTTATTTCAATTTGTCTCCTGGAGCAAAGTTAAGAGATTTTTAATTGAAGAAGTGAGAAAATATCAAAAAAATGTCTAAAAAAAAGATTCCTTCAAAAATGCGCTGGCTATTTTGGTCCTACGACATTAAAAGCTTGGACTTAAAAAGCGACATAGATTATATTGTTGCCCAGGTTTTAAATTACGGCGCCTGGGAAGATGTAAGGTGGCTTTTGAGAAATTATTCGGAGCAAGAGATTAAAAATGTAATCAAAAATCCAAGTCGGGGTGTTTGGTTTGAGAAAGTTTTGAATTTTTGGACGACAATTTTTAATATCCGGCTCAAAAAAGATGTCTTAGAAAAGGCAATTTTTAGGCTTACCCAGCATAGCAACGCTCAGTCGTTTTCTTTAAAATAGCCAACCACATTTTAAGGGTAAAAACCATCGAGACGACAGAGAAGAAGAGGTACGAAAATCTGTTCTGGTCTTGATGGCTCTAGGTCTTATCAAGCCACTGTTAATGTTGGCTTTCAGCCTTGGCTAAGAGAAGTAATACCAAGATAAAATAATGATGACAATGACAATAAAATCCTCCATTGATAATGGAGGATTTTATTTTTTTAAACCGAATTCGGATTGAAAACTATTTTTCTTCTGTCTGTTGTCGGAATCTTTCTATAAGATGAGTCGCATAATCTTTGCCGCCAAGACCAAAAGCAATACCCCCGGCGATGGCTAACATCGCGATTAATCCGGTCACAAGAGTATTGAGGATGGTGGTGGCAATGCCAACCTGAATTAAAGCGGCCAAGAATCCAAAGATAACTATTGTCCACCAGGCAAGACTTCCCAAAAATTTTGGATTATAAAGTTTAGCGCTGGCGATTGAAGTCCTGATGAGAGATTTGAGGAAATTAGCCAACAATACGGTCGCCAGCATTATCAAAACCGCCACAATGATGTTTGGGATATAAGAAATTACATCTCGCAGGAAAAGAGAAACCCCGTAAAGTCCCATAATGTCAGTTACCGCCAAAAAGAACACCACTACCAAAAACCAGTAAACTAAAAGACCGAGAAATTTGCCGGAATTAATCTGAAGACCGGCTCTGTCGAATAAAGGACTTAATCCCACCTTTCTTAAAAGAGAGTCAATCTTAAGGGTATTAATAATTCTTTCCACGATTGCGCGTAATCCCGAAGCCACGATCAGGCCTACAATAATGAGGATTAAGGCGCCAATAAGCGACGGTAAAAAGTTAATGACGCCGGCCCATACGCCCTGAAATGAAGTCAATAATATTTCAGTCCAATTCTGAGCTACCATAATAATTAACTATTGACAATGACCATTAACAATGACTATTTATAATCGTCAAAAGTCAACAGTCAAACGTCAAACGTTGATATACTCGACCTTTAATTTTTATTACACTCCATTATTATAACCCTTAAGTTTTAAGAATGAAACCTTTTGGCTGTGGATAACTCAAGAGGGTATTCTATATTTGGCAATCGATAAATAATCAGTTATACTATTAAGAACATGGTACGATTTATATTCCGTTTGATTTTTGCTTTTATTGCCAATTTGGCGGCTTTTTGGTTAGCCAATCATTATATTGACGGATTTCAAATTATTCCCGGCCTTAATAATTTTTTCATAGTTGCCGGAATTTTCACCTTTTTGAACATTTTCATCAGGCCCGTTCTTAAACTAATTTTGAGTCCGGTTATTGTATTGACTCTCGGTTTCGCCGTTTTCTTGATTAATGCCTTCATGCTTTATCTTCTTGACAAATTTTTAACAAACATTACCATAACCGGAATGATTCCTCTCGTTTATGCTACCCTGATTATA
>PFKY01000055.1:2605-5374 GCA_002784365.1 Candidatus Wolfebacteria bacterium CG_4_10_14_0_8_um_filter_39_64
GCGAAGAGACTTTATAAAAGTAATGAGTAACGAGTTTAAAAAACTCAAAAACTTATAACTCAAAAATCGTGTTTATCTCCATCACTCAAATCATCATCTCGGCTATTTTGATTGTTTTAATTTTACTTCAGGAACGGGCATCGGGACTCTCCGGCGTCTTTGGCGGCGGCGAAAGCGAATTTTATGCCAAACGCAGGGGCTTGGAGCGTCTGATTTTTATTGCCACCATTGCCTTAATAATAATTTTTGCGCTTCTTTCACTTATAAATCTTATTGCTTAATATATAGAAGCTGATGAGAATTTTGCTTCAAATATTTAAAAACCTCTCTCGGACAGAACGCTGGATTTTTATCGCCGCCTGCCTAATATTTACCACCTCTTCCATTTTTATGGCGGTTGATCTTCTTTATCGGGATACCAACCTTGTGCCAATCGCCGGCGGCGAATATATTGAAGGATTGATTAATCAACCGACCTTTATTAATCCGGTTTTGGCCGGCAGTAACGGCTCTGACCGCGACTTGATTGAGTTGGTTTTCAGCAACCTTCTTGATTTAGCGGAAAATTATAAAGTGGACGAGCCCCGTAACTCAACTGAGTTGAGTTTACGGGGCGAGAATAATCGGACTTGGAATATCCGTCTTAAAGAGAATATTCTCTGGGATGACGGCCAACCCATTACCAGCGATGACGTAATTTTTACCATAACAACCATTCAAGATTCCGACAGCCGTTCTCCTCTTTTTTCCATGTGGCAGGAAGTGAAATCCGAAAGAGTGAGCGAGCGGGAAATAAAATTGATACTTCCCGAAACCTACGCTTTTTTCGAAGCTACCCTCAAAGAACTCAAAATAATTCCCAAACACATTTTTGGGTCAGTTCCGGCGGCCAATTTCAGGCTTTCGGATTTTAACCTTGAACCGATTGGCAGCGGACCTTTTAAATTTTTATCTTTTCGCAAGGAACGTTCAGGATTTATTTCCGAATATCAACTTATTCGCAATGAATATTATTTTGGTCAAAAGCCCTATTTAGAAAAAATAGTTTTTAAGTTTTATCAGGACGAGGAAGAATTAATTAAAGCCTTTAACTCAGGGGCCATTAACGGCTTCGGAGGATTAAATCAGAAAAATCTCGGCAAAATTAACATAAACCATCAGACCTTTGAAATCAGAATGCCGAGATATTATGCAATTTTCTTTAATTCCTACAGCCAAGACGTTTTGAAAGATAAAAATGTCCGATTGGCTTTAAATTACGCTACTGACAGAAAAAAAATAATTGAGAAAGTTTTTGACAACCGGGCCTTGCCCGTTGAGGGTCCTTTAGTGGCGGGAATGAAGGGATACGCGGCTGAAATTTATCCTAAAGAAAATTTTTCCCCGGAAAAAGCCAGCCAGATTTTAGAAGCCGGCGGTTGGCAGTCGAACCCTGAAGGAATTCGCGAGAAAAATTTTGATAAACAAGTGAAACGATTAGAGTTTGATTTAACGGTTCCCGAAATACCATTTTTGGTCGAGACGGCTAATCTCATCAAGGAAGATTGGTTAAAAATAGGCGTTAAATTAAATCTAATAGTCCATTCACCGCAGCAAATTAACGATGAAATCATAAAGACCCGCAATTACCAGATGCTCATTTTTGGCAATATTTTCGGAAATGGCGACAGTCCTGATTTATATTCTTTCTGGCATTCTTCCGAACGATTTTATCCCGGTCTCAATTTGGCCCTTTACGAAAATAAGACCGCCGATACCCTGATTCAATCCATAAGAAAGACCCTAAATGATTCAAAGCGCCAGACTGATTTATCAAGCCTCCAGTCAATAATTATTCAAGATTATCCGGCTGTTTTTCTTTTTTCTCCCCATTATCTTTATGTCAGCAAAAACTGGCTGAAAGGTTTTGATGAAAGGTTTATTCCTTCGAGCAGCGGTCGTTTTCAAAGCATTGAAAAATGGTATATCAAGACCGCGAGGGTTTTTAAATAATTGACCCCGTTAGAAGTCTTGAGCAGAAAAAATTTATTAAATTTTTTCTGCTTGGCACCCTATCAAGACTAATCCCAAGCCATATTTGTGCCATATTCTATACCACATCGGTTTAAGGCAGACTTCTAACGGGGTTGACATTTATCTATGAACATAAGAAAATATAAGCGACTCGCTAAACTCATACGGGACAACGAAGTTTATAAAGTTTACGACCTACCCGGACTCGAGGACATAGAAATTTCTTTAACCGAACTTCGTCCCCATAAATCAACAACCGGCCATTCTCATGATGAAGTTGATGAGGTTTATATTTTTATTAATGGCGTGGGAACGATGGAGGTGGGTAAAAAGACCATAAAAGTAAAAGCCGGCGACATCGTGCCCGTTAAAGCCGGCGCTTTTCATCGGGTTCATAACAAAGGAGAAAAAAAAATGAGCTTCTGGGCGATTTTTGAAAAATACAAAGGAAGAGGGAAGTAAGGCGGAGCGGATACCTGTCTGACGGAACCGCGGTCAATTTCCCCAGCGAGGAAATTGCCGCTTGACTCTCGGCCTCGCTCGGCCTCGCTTCGCTCGAGCACCATGCCCGCTCGGCCTCCGAGACATTCCGCACGACAGGTATCCGCTCCTTATAAATGTTGGTTTGGGTGACGCCGAGGTGGTGAAATTTGGCTAGACACGCAGCGTTCAGGGCGCTGTGAGAGAAATCTCATGTGGGTTCGAATCCCACCCTCGGCACATTGAAATAATTTTCAATTATCAATTTACAATTTT
>PFKY01000017.1 GCA_002784365.1 Candidatus Wolfebacteria bacterium CG_4_10_14_0_8_um_filter_39_64
CAGCAACTTATTAACTTCGCCCAATGCAGCTTTAAGTTTTTTCTCACCACTTTCAATCTCCTCCAAAATCTTCGGGTCGCGGGGGGTTAGCCGATTTTCTCCTTATTTTACCCTCTCGGCTGAACGCCGTCAATTTTCACTTTCCACCCCGCAAAAATTTTGCTTTGCAAAATCAACGGGGTAAACCGGGCTTGGCAAATTAAAATGGCGACTTGGAAGTTCAAGTCGCCATTAGCAATCAGCGAAAAGAAATAATTATCTTCGGTAGCCAGAGTCATGATACCGATGATAGGGATGGGAGTAATACAGTGATGGACCGTAACCGTAATAGGATAGCATATTTATACTATTCTGTCAATGATTTTCAGTATAAAGCAACTATCCGATTTTTTTGAAGTTCAGGTATTTTTGGAGAACCTTGGGCACCAAAACCGAGCCGTCTTTTTGCTGGTAATTTTCGAGGATGGCGATAATTGTTCTGGATATGGCAATTGCTGTGCCGTTTAAAGTGTATGTAAATTCAACGCTGCCGTCTTTTCTTTTAAATCTAATTCCCAGACGCCGTGCCTGATAATCCGTGGTATTAGAAGTTGAAGTAATTTCTCCCCAATCGCCTCGGCCGGGCATCCAGGCTTCCAAGTCATATTTTTTAGCAGCTTGCGCGCCTAAATCACCCGTGCACATCTCAACTACCCGATAAGGAATTCCCAATCCTTGAAAAATTTTTTCCTCAAGCGATAACAGGTATTGATGAATTTTTTCCGATTTTTCCGGCGAACAATAAACATACATTTCAATTTTTGAAAATTGATGAATCCGATAAAGCCCTTTTGAATATTTGCCATAGCTTCCGGCTTCCAGACGAAAACAATGAGAAAAGCCCGCATATTTTTTTGGTAAATCTTTTTCATCCAGAATTTCATCGCTATGAATTCCGGCCAAGGTAATTTCAGCTGTAGCAATCAAACCTAAATCAGAATCTTTGATTTTATAAGTTTGAGCTTCTGGTCCTTGGGGCAGATAGCCAGTGCCGGTATAAAATTTCTGCCGGGCTAAATCAGGCGTAATCAGTGGCGTAAATCCTTCTTTTGTCAAAATGTCAAAGGCATAATTTGTTAAAGCCAATTCCAAAAGAACTGCTTGGTTTTTAAGATAGTAGAAATTGGAGCCAGAAACCTTAGTAGCTGTTTCAAAATCGATTAAATCCAAAGATTTACCCAATTCCAAATGGTCTTTTGACTGAAAATTGAATTTCGGCTTTTCGCCAACTTCTTTAATAACTACGTTTTCGCTTTCGTCTTTGCCGACCGGAACGTCGTCCAGCGGCAAATTCGGCAATTGTTCCAAAATATTTTGGCGATTTTGTTCAAGTTTTTTAAGGTCGCTTTCTAAATTTTGGATTTTGTCTTTTATTTTCGTCGCTTGTTCAATCTTTCTCTCATCGCTGAATTTATTCTGTTCGGCTCTTAAATCGTCAATTTCCTTGGTCAGTTTCCGCCAATTTTCATCCAAAGCCAAAAAATCATCAACTAATTTAGGGTCGCTATTTTTTGCGGCAATGCCGCTTTTGACTTTTTCCGGATTTTGACGGATTAAATTAATATCAAGCATATTATCTCGGTTTTAATGTCGGAAAAGCAATTATTTCTTTAACATTATGGCTTTTTGTCACTAGGGCCGCTAACCGGTCAATACCAACACCCCAGCCAGCCGCTGGCGGCATTCCGTATTCCAATGCCTCCAAAAAATCCTCGTCCAAGCGCGAGGCCTCCTGATTGCCGGCCCGGTATTTCCTTTCCTGTTCTTCCATCCGCTGGCGCTGGTCAACGGGGTCGTTTAACTCGGAAAAGCCATTGACAATTTCCATCCCGTCAACAATCAGTTGAAATCTCTCTGTTAAATCTGGATTGTCTTCTACGGGTTTGGCAAAAGGAGAGAGAAATTTCGGATAATGGGTGACAAAAGTCGGTTTTATAATTTTGGGCCGGACTTCTTTTTTAAAAATTTCATCTATCTCTTCGGGTCTCAATTTTTTGATGTCTTTTTTGGCGTATTTTTTAAGAGCGGCCTCAAAAGTAATTTTTTCCCATTTGCCGGGAATAAATTTTTTAAGCAATTTTTCCGTAAATTTCATCAACCCTTCCCATTCCTGATAAGCCCAGTAAAGTTCAAACATCGTAAATTCGGGATTATGGTCCCGGTCAATGCCTTCATTTCGAAAATCCCTGCCGATTTCGTATATTTTTTCAAAGCCGGCCACCAGTAATCTTTTCAGATAAAGTTCGGGGGCAACCCGCAGATAAAAATCGCAATTCAAGGCGTTGTGATGAGTAATAAAAGGCCGGGCCAGAGCGCCGCCGGGCAGGGGCTGAAGCATCGGCGTTTCCACCTCAATAAAACCTTCTTTGGCTAAATCCTGCCTGAGGGTTTCAATGATTTTGGAGCGGCTAATGATTTTTTCTTTAACTTCGGGATTTAAGATTAAATCCAAGTATCTTTTGCGATAACGCTCTTCGACATCCTTTAATCCATACCACTGGGTCGGCAAAGGTCTTAAACTCTTGGTGATAATTTCCGCAGTTTTGACTTCAATGCTTTTCTCGCCTTTTTGAGTTTTAAAAAGCGGGCCGCTGACGCTTAAAAAGTCGCCGACATCAAGATTTTGTTTTAAAATTTTAAAATTATTAAGATTGTCTTTTCCCCGACGCAAGGTCGGGGAGCCGACTAAGACGTCGGCTTTCAAAACTGCCTGAATTTTCCCGGACTCATCTTTTAAGTCAATAAAAATCAAATTGCCCTGGTCTCTTAGGGCTTTTATGCGGCCGGTAAGGAATAATTGCTTTTTTGAGCTTGATAATTTATTGAAATCTTTTAATGCCTCGCTAATTAAAATTGTCCGTTTGATTTTTGCCGGATAAGGATTGATGTCTTCTTTAAGGAGATTTTTTAATTTCTTTTGTCTCTCTCTAATAATATCTTCGAGCATATCAATTTATTCGATTTTCGTTATTTTGTATTTCGCTTTGCCGCTTGGGGTTTCTATCTCAACCGTATCCCCGACTTTTTTGTCTAAAAATGCCTCTCCCAGAGGCGATTCATTGGAAATCAAATTAGCTTCCGGTCTGGCTTCACGCGAGCCGACAATCGTGTATCTAAAAGTTTTTATGCCTTTTTGAGCCTCAACGGTTGAACCGATATTAACCGTATCTTTCCGGAAATTTTTTTTGATTAAAACCGCGCTTCTGATTATTTCTTCCAATTCAAAAATCCGACTCTCCAGCTTGCTTTGAGCATCTTTAGCATCAGTATACTCCGAATTTTCGCTCAAGTCACCGTATTCCTTGGCGCGTTTGAGACGCTCGGCAATTTCCATCCGACCATCTTTTTTGAGAGATTCCAGCTCTTTTTTCAATTCTTCCAAACTTTCTTTACTAAGATAGGTCATAATCTATATTTATTCGTTATCGTCCACCATTTTATTTTGAAAACTTCCAACAAGACCTGGAAATAGCTTGACAATTTTACCCGCGAGAAAGGGTCATTAACCCAGACCACCGGAATTTCTTTTATCTTATAACCCAATAATTTTGCCAAGGTTAAAATCTCAACGTCAAATCCCCAGCGTTCAATTTTCATCAGCGGAAAAATTTTCAAAGCGGCTTCTTCGGTGAATGCCTTAAAGCCGCATTGGGTGTCCCAGATTCCCGGCAGAAGCAAAATCTGGATAATTAAATTGCCGACATTGCCGGCAAATCTTTTATACCAGGGCTGGGGAGGAATCATCTTGGCGCCGGGAACATCGCGCGAACCGATAACGATATCATAGCCATCTTTTCCGCCCGAGGCGGATCCGCCTTTGGCGGAAAAATAAGGAATCATTTTGGAAAACTGGTCTATTGAAGTGGAATTATCGGCGTCGGTAAAAAGCCGAATTTCGCCTTTGGCTTCCAATAATCCCCTTTTTACGGTTGCTCCTTTGCCCGGGACTTTACAATTTAATAATTTCAAATTTTTGATTATATGAGAAAATCTTTCCACTACCTCGGCCGTTGCATCGGTAGAGTTGTTATTAACGACAATGATTTCGTAAAAATATTTAACGCCCCGAAGATGCCGGTCAATATCAACTAAAGTCAAGGGCAATCGCTTGGCTTCGTTATAAGCGGGGATGATAACGGAGAGATAAGGTTTCATAGGTTAATTGTCAATTGTTAATATTTTACATCCTCTTTCGGTGATGGCAACAGTGTGTTCGAAGTGGGCTGACAAACTGTCATCAGCCGTGGCCCAGCTTTCATCGGGCCTTTGGATAATTTTTTCGGTACCGATGGCAAACATCGGTTCAATCGCCAAGACCATGCCTGGTTTTAACTCAATCCCCCCGCCTTTCCTGCCGAAATTGTAAATAGTCGGGTCTTCGTGTAGTTCCAAACCAACGCCGTGGCCGGTTAAACTTTTAATCACTTTTAAACCGTTTGACTGGCTGGTTTTTTGAATAATCCAACCCAAATCTTCCAAATGATTGCCTGGTTTGGCTTGATTGACGGCTTTTTTTAAGGCCAGTCGGGTAATTTTAATCAGGCGTTTCGCTTCTTGGGAGATTGCGCCGATTCCCAATGTCACGGCCGCATCAGCAAAAAATTTTTTATATTCTACGCCGAAATCAATTTTTAAAACGTCGCCTGACTGAAGTTTGTAATCCGAAGGAAAGCCGTGAACCACCACTTCGTTGACCGAGGCGCAGATTGAAGCACCGAAAGGTTTTGAGGCGCCATTGGGTTTATAACCCAAAAAAGCCGGCTCGGCTCCCTCCTTTTTGGTTAATTGGTAAGCTAATTTATTTAACTGGCTTAATTTTGTTCCGGCTTTCGCTTCCCGACTGACCGCTTTTAAAATTTTTGCCAAAATCCTTCCGGCAACAGCTATCGCTTCAATTTCTTTTTGGGATTTTAGTGGAATTGACATTTATCTACAGCATATCGCAGCC
>PFKY01000038.1 GCA_002784365.1 Candidatus Wolfebacteria bacterium CG_4_10_14_0_8_um_filter_39_64
AAAGTTCAGCGGTAATACCGATAATTTCGCGAAAAATTTAATTTCTTTACTGCGCGGCGATGTTTTTGATGAACATCTGCCTCCGCCAGCCGGCGGACAGGAAAGAACCCAATGGTTAATTATTCAAAAGTATCTGGCCAAAGACGATGAAAATGATTGGCGGCTGTTTGAGCCCCATATCAATCCGGAAGCAATGCACTGGGAAAGAGCGGAGAAAATATTGGTCAAGGCAGGCGAAGTGCTTGATGGTTTTTCGGCTGACTTGGCTTTTTGGGAGAACCTCAATTGGGTGGGTGATTATTTTAATACCGAAGCCGGCATTGATGTTTTGGTCAGTTTTAATTTGATTGACACGGCTATGTCTCTGGTAAAACAAAAAGAGTTTATAAAATATCTTTACCATCATCAGGAGGCCTTATGGAATAAAATTTTCACTGAGTATTTTGGCGAGGAAAAAATGGAGGAGTTGATGAAAGAAAATATTATTAGAGGATGGTTTGAAATCTGACCCATAACCTATGACAAAAAGTTAGTCAAGTCTTTCACGATCGTGAAACACTTGACTAATGAAAAGAGCTTGTTACTACCGGTGTTTTGGGGTGAACCAGAAGCCTAAGCGGAATCGGCCACCCAGCATCAGCCGGGTTTGGGCTTCCAAGGCCGGAAAAGCGCCGAAAATAATCAAGGTGATAGGCATTAAGAACCATTGAAAGAAATAAAGAAGGTAATGCCACTTTCTAAACCAACTGGGCTTGGGAGGCAATAAAATAATGCTTAAAATTGCCGAAGTGATAATTCCAATCATTGCCAAGGTCATAATTATTCGGGTGATTTGAGGCAGATTATAAGAAAGAAGGGTAAAATTAAAAGCTGACCCGCCTAAAATCAGAGGCAGCCAACCCAAGAAAAAAATTATTAAAGCGTTGGTAGCCCAAGAGTGAAAGCCTTCCATGACGTTAAATCCCCAGTATATTTTTTCTCTCAAAAGAATTTTTCTATTTTTCCAAAAACCGTTTAGCATATAAGGAATATTTTCGCAGCCCCAACCCCAGCGGCGCTGTTGTTTATATTGGTTAACCATTGTCTGCCAGAAATTTGGAGCAACGTTGGCATCCATTGAGACCGGATAAAAAAGTGGTTCTACTCGCCAGTCAGCGTCGTAATAAAGGTAACATTGCCAAAAAATACGGGAATCTTCGGAAACGATATCGGTGTTCCAAAAACCGATTTCCACTATGGCCCCAAAAGGCATTGAATGGGAAGAGAAAGTGGTTTGACGTTCGGGTCGCGACTGCTGAATCATATGCCAAAAAGTTGAAGAAAGAGCAATCACTCGGGCTAAGGCCGGCGCCTGAAAGATATTATTGGTAAATAAAGGAATGGGTTGAAAACTTGAACGTTGAGGGTGTTTACAGGTCAGGAAAACATAAGTCAGATGGCTGAAATAATCAGGCAGAACTTGGGTGTCAGCGTCAAAGACCGAAACTAAAATATTCTCATAAGGAATTTTTAACGGGTCAATAATTAACTTTTTAACTTGTTTGACGGCCCAGGTCTGGTTTGAACCTTTTCCAGGAAGCTCATCGGGGATATTTGCCGGATGAGTGGTCGTTAAAAATTTAAAAAATTTATCCCCGAATTCGCGCTGGATTTTCTCAATTATCTCTTGGGCTGATTGACTGGCCCGCTCTTCAGCTGATAAAACCACGATTAACTTGTCTTTTGGATAATTAATTTTTACAAGTGATTGCAACGATTCTCTGATTACTTCGTAGGGTTCTTTGTACATCGGCAGGACAATAAGATGATAAATATTTTGATACTTGATACTTGATACTTGCAACTTTTCCAGCCAACTTACTTTTAAATTCTCCCGCATTTTAGAGAATGTAGCCCGAAGATGAAAAGAAAGATAAAGAGTTTTAAGAAGCCAGTAAATGTCAAAAAGAATGATAAAAATTGCCACTGCGGTCGGCATCAGCCAGGATAGAACAAACATCAAAATTATGGTTGTCCAGGCCAAAAGCCCGGGAATCATTCCATAAAAACGATAACTTGAAGAATGATTAATCATTTTATGAGAGTTTTCAGAATATAACAGATTATTGACGATCGTCAATAATCTGTTATACTTTAAAAAGGTGGGTTTTTGCGTTTGACAGGGTGATTTCCGTTAATATAATTATAGACGATAAATATGAATAAGCGAATTTTAGTTTTATTAATTTCAACGACTATATTAGGCGGATTTTTGGGTTCGCTGGTTTCCGTTAACTCTGCCGGAGCCAATATTTTTCAGAATTTTTATAACCAGTATTTGAAATCGTTTATTCCTCAGGGCACTCAGGCACCCGTTCAATCGCCATCGTCAACTTATACGTCGACAGTTGACTATGAACAAGCAGTAATCAAAGCAGTGGAACAGGCTTCGCCGGCAGTTATTTCCATTACAATTTCCAAAAATGTGCCGGTGATTGAACAATGTCCTTATAATCCTTTTTCCGATTTACCGCCGGAATTTCAGCAATTTTTCGGCCAAAGATTTGAATTTTATCAGCCCTGCCAAAAAGGAACCAAGCTTCAAGAAATTGGCGGCGGCAGCGGTTTCATCATTTCTTCCGACGGCTTGATTGTCACAAACAAACACGTTGTTGCCGACGAGAAAGCAGAATATACGGTCCTTACCAATGACGGCAAAAAATATGATGCTCAGGTTTTAGCGCGGGACGCAAATAGAGATTTGGCGGTGCTTAAAATTTCGGCCAATAATTTACCGACTCTTTCTTTGGGCGATTCTGACGGCCTTAAACTAGGCCAAACGGCCATTGTCATCGGCAATGCCTTGGGAGAATTTAGAAATACCGTTTCCGTAGGAGTAATTTCCGGTCTTTCAAGAAGCGTAACTGCTTCGGGTGCCGGTCTTTCAGAAACCTTTGAGGGTTTGATTCAAAGTGACGCGGCCATTAACGCCGGTAATTCCGGCGGTCCGCTTTTAAATCTTAAAGGCGAGGTCATCGGTATCAATGTGGCTATGGTTTCAGGAGCGCAAAACATTGGGTTTGCCATTCCGATAAATCAGGTGAAAAAAGCCATTGAATCGGTTAAAAGCACCGGCCGGATTATCACGCCTTATTTAGGCATCCGCTATATGATGATTACCGCGGATTTGGCCAAAGAACAGAAACTGGCGATTGATTACGGTGCTTTGATTCAAGGAGACAAAAATAATCCAGCTGTCCTTCCAAATTCGCCGGCGGCCAAAGCCGGGCTTAAAACCGGAGACATTATAACCGAAATAAACGACAAAAAGATCACCCAAGATAAACCACTGGGCTCGGTGCTCCAAGAATACAATGTCGGCGATGTAATTACCCTGAAAGTTTTAAGAGGGGGCAAAGAAATTACTATTAAAGTCACTTTGGAAGAACGACCAAAAGGATTATGAATCCCCCACATAACTTACACTAATTTTGATTATGTATTATTATGTATATCTACTCAAATCATTAAAAAATGAATTTTCAACGTTTTACAATTAAAGCTCAGGAGGCCTTGCAGAATGCTCAGGAAATTGCCGCTCGTCATAATCACGGCGAGTTTAAAGCCATTCATCTTTTGGCTGCTTTACTTATGGACGAAAGTTCTTTAGTCAGACCCGTGCTTCTCAAAGCCGGAATCAATTTGGAAATTTTATCCAAGCGGATAGACGAGGCCCTAAAAAAAGAACCGAAAATTTTTTCCGGCGCTAATCTGGCCCAACTTTATCTTTCTCAGGAATTGATGCAGGTTTTGGATAAATCGACGAAAATCGCTTCAAGCCAGAAAGACGAATTTGTTTCCTGCGAGCATTTGCTTTTGGGAATTTTGGAAATTCCCTCAAGCGCCAGCCGCATCTTGGAAGAATTCGGTCTGCGCCGGGAAACAATTCTGCGAATTTTGGCCGGGCTGCGGGGTTCAATGCGTATTACCGATGAAATGCCGGAATCAAAATTCCAGGTTTTGGAAAAATATGCCATTAATTTAACGACCCAAGCCAAAGAGGGGAAACTTGATCCGGTCATCGGCCGCGACGAAGAACTCCGCCGGGTAATTCAGATTTTAAGCCGCCGCACCAAAAATAATCCGGTTTTAATCGGCGAGCCCGGAGTCGGTAAAACCGCCATTGTTGAAGGTTTGGCTCAACGGATTGTTTCAGGCGACGTACCTGAGCCGTTAAAAGAAAAAGAAATTATAATGCTTGACTTGGGTTCATTGATTGCCGGCACGAAATTCCGGGGCGAATTTGAGGACCGGTTGAAAGCTTTTATTAAAGAGATTCAAAATGCGGCCGGTCGGTACATTCTCTTTATTGACGAGATTCATATGATTGTGGGCGCCGGAGCAGCCGAAGGAGCGGTTGACGCTTCCAATCTGTTAAAGCCGGCTTTAGCCCGGGGAGAACTGCGAGCCGTTGGCGCGACCACGACCCGGGAATACCAGCGTTACATTGAAAAAGATGCGGCCTTAGAGCGGAGATTCCAGCCGATTATGGTTGAGGAACCGTCCATTGAGGACAGCGTCGCAATTTTGCGCGGCTTAAAAGAGAAATACGAAATTCATCACGGTACAAGGATCGCCGACGAGGCGATTGTCGCGGCGGTTAATCTTTCGGCTCGTTATATCAGCGACAGGTTTTTGCCGGATAAAGCAGTTGATTTGATTGACGAGGCGGCATCTAGCCGTCGGTTGGAAACTGAAAGTTTGCCGACCGAAATTGATAAATTAAGAAGAGAAATCACCCGTTTGGAAATTGAACGT
>PFKY01000066.1 GCA_002784365.1 Candidatus Wolfebacteria bacterium CG_4_10_14_0_8_um_filter_39_64
TATTTCACCAAGAAACTCCACCGGGGGGTTGATTCCTGCGACTGACCGGTTTGGGCATCCACGGCAAAATTTCTTGTGGTGGTTATCGGGATGAATCTGAGAAGTTTGGCTTTTGCTTCAACGCTGACCGCGTACTTGGGCGTTCCCGCATCCGTAAGCACAATGTTTCCCGGTTCAACCTTGATTATATCTTTGATTTCCGACCGAACCGCTCAAACTATTATACACTGTTTACTCGCCGGCTAATCACCGCGACGCTGTAATACATCCGACAAAAGCCGAAGCCGAGGCCGATAACGAACAAAAAGATTTTCTTTAGAAATTTGTTTTAATAGAGCCAGAATATTCAGACAATATTTTATTTTTGGAATAGAGGGTTGGCTACAGCATGACGCCCTGCCGATGTTTCGTACGGCAACTTCGGAGGCATTCGGAGCTTGGTCCCCGACGCAGTCGGGGTCCGAATGCCGAGAGCGTAGGTCGCCTCGACCCGCTGGGGGTCGGGGACGACCGGTGCCGATAGAAATGTCGGCAGGGCGGCCTTTTAATAAAATAAAAAAACACCCCGATAAGTCGGAGTGTTTTTTTATTTTATCGTCCCCCTCGGAACGACATTCTTTTTTCACGATGACAGTCGCGGCACAAGAGTTGATCAAGTCGGTCAGGATCTGGTTGAAATGGGAGCTCTTTTATTTCGGCTCCGCATTTCGAACATTTCCAATCTCCCTGATACATCTTTCGCTGAAAACCGGCATCATTCTGTTGATACGCCATTTTTGCTATAGATTGATTATTTGCGACCTTTTCGACTCGGGCAAAATGGCGTTATTTATAAAATTATGATTTTATATACTAAGCCGATTTTAACGCGAATCTAATGTTGTCATTGTAGCAGAACGTTTATCCTTTTGTCAAGCCCCGGAAATTATCCACAATTCCTCCACATAACTGTTCAATAGAGATATTAAATATCATTATGATGATATTCCTAATTGTGTAAATATTGTTATACTAATTAGGTGTGGGGGTAAAATGGTAGTTCCCAAGTTATTCACAAGTAAATCTTGACAGCAAATTTTGTTAAATTATCATAAAAATGAGGAGAGGACACGATCTCTGATAGATTTTTTGGCTTAAGTAATTTAGCCGGGGTAAGTCCTATCCCGGCCCCATGGGATAAGTCGAGGTTTACCAGAGATCGACTCCTCAATCCTTCGACAAACTCAGGATTGACCTTAGGCGCAAGCCGAAGGGTTGACCCTGAGTAAAATCGAAGGATTAAAGATAGGCGGGTGAGATTAGTCCGCCTATTTTTTTATTTCTCCGGCCATTCGGTAAGCCGTAAATTTTAGTTAGTCAAGTATTTCACGATCGTGAGACACTTGACTAGGTTCGGTCTTTTAATTTTTAAAAAATTAATTATAATAAAAATAAAAAATGCTCTGTATTAATTCCACTAAATTTGGAGAAATAATAATTGATGGCAAAAAATACCAGCAGGTTTTAATTGTCGGAGATTCGGTAAGTGAAAGAGACAGCCAGCGACTTGAAAAATTATTTAATACCACTCATAAAATCGCTGAATGGGAAATTGATTCTTTGTTTCAAAAAAATCCGGAAATTATTTTAATCGGCACTGGGCAAGATGGGATGCTGGAAGTTAGTAAAGATTTATTGGAAAAAGTAAAAAAAGCCAATATTGAACTAATCACAGACTTTACCCCTAAAATCGTTGAAATTTATAATGAAAAAAATAAAGCTGGAAAACAAGTTAATGCCTTGATTCATACCACTTGTTAAGCTATCTGTAAACCACCTATAGTTGTAAGAGTATAACAGAATGAAACAGTATCATGGAAAATATAGAAAAATTAAATAATCCTCAGCCAGAAAAATCCGAGGAGTCAGAAGAGAAACCCGAGGAGCAGACAATTGAGGGTTTTATTGGAGAATATCAAGATTGGCAGAAGAAATTGCCACCAAATATTAAACCAGAAATGGTAGATTTATTTTTGGGAAGCGATGGTCTATGGCACTGGCATTTAAGACCAGAATATATTCAAGATGAACAAGAGAGAAAAAAATATGAAATGAAAAGGAGCCAATGGTAGAAAATGAATAGTTTTAAGAAGAAGGTTTTAAAAATCGTTGCTAAAATCCCCAAGGGAAAAGTTTTAACGTATAAAAAAGTCGCTAAATTAGCTGGCAAGCCAAAGGCCTACCGAGCCGTCGGCAATATTTTAAGCAAAAACCGCAATCCCAAAATACCGTGCCATCGGGTGATTCGCTCTGACGGAAAAATCGGCGGCTATAACAAAGGCGAAAAAGTGAAAATAATTTTACTGAAGAAAGAGGGTTATGCAAAACATTCTTGAAGTCAAAAATTTAACCGTCAATTTCAATAACGAAAAAGTTATTGATAATCTTAGTTTTAATTTAAAAAAAGGCGAAAATTTGGTGGTTGTCGGTCCTAATGGTGCCGGCAAAACCGTTCTCTTGAGGACTCTTATTGGCATGATTCCGTTTGAAGGAGAAATAAAATGGGAGAAAGACGTCAAAATCGGTTACGTTCCCCAGAAAATCCTGCCGGAAAAAAACATTCCTTTGAGCATAGAGGAATTTTTTAATTTCAAGAAAATTGATTCAAACCAGATTGTCAAAGCTCTGAAATCAGTCGGCATAAATGATTTGTCAGTTTTGAAAAAGAAAATCGGCGTAATTTCCTCGGGTCAACTTCAGCGGATTTTAATCGCTTGGAGTTTAATCGGCAATCCGGAAATTTTGCTTTTTGAC
>PFKY01000021.1:0-385 GCA_002784365.1 Candidatus Wolfebacteria bacterium CG_4_10_14_0_8_um_filter_39_64
GCCTAGGTCCACAATAAAATGGTGGGGTGGCCGAGCCCCGCCTGTACCAAGCCTGCCTGCCGGACAGGCAGGGTTTCGGCGGCCAGGGGTTTTCAGCCAAAGGCGGCAGTCTTGTTCCCGATTTGTATAAAATTTGTTAAAATTTTATCTACAAATCGTCATGCCTGCGGCAGATATCCCAAAGGGATGACAATCCCGCTTAAAGCGGAAGCGTGCCTGAGCGGTTTAAAGGGATGGTCCTGAAAACCATTATACCCGAAAGGGTATCGGAGGTTCGAATCCTCCCGCTTCCGCATAAAAATGTTTGAATTTAAAATTAAAAACTCTTATAAAAAAGCCCGTTCGGGTTTTTTTAATACGCCGCATGGAAAACTTGAAACGCCGA
>PFKY01000021.1:407-563 GCA_002784365.1 Candidatus Wolfebacteria bacterium CG_4_10_14_0_8_um_filter_39_64
ATTTAATTATCGCCAATACTTTTCACTTATTCGTCAATAATAAAGTAAAAGAAATTAAGGGATCTGGAGGATTACATCAGTGGTCTAGCTTTCAAAAACCAATAATGACTGATTCCGGTGGATTTCAAGTTTTTAGTTTGGGTTGGGGCAAGATAC
>PFKY01000021.1:580-722 GCA_002784365.1 Candidatus Wolfebacteria bacterium CG_4_10_14_0_8_um_filter_39_64
GCTTCGTTCGCCCCAGCGAGGCGAACTCACTTGTTCCCCCGCCTGCGCCGAAGCTTCGGCGGGCAGGTCGGCTCGCTCGTCCATCTTCGGCGGACACCGTGCCCGCTCGCCTGCGCAGGTTTCGGACAAAAGAAATTTTTCT
>PFKY01000021.1:801-3039 GCA_002784365.1 Candidatus Wolfebacteria bacterium CG_4_10_14_0_8_um_filter_39_64
GCGCCGATATTATCTTTACTTTTGACGAATGCACATCACCGTTTAACTCTTACGCTTACACTAAAAAAGCAATGGAACGAACTCATCGCTGGGCAATTCGTTGCCTCAATTTTTTTCATAGTCATAGTCATGGTCATAGTCAATCTTTGTTCGGTATTGTCCAAGGTGGGATTTTTGAGGATTTAAGAAAAAAATCATCGAAGTTTATCGGTTCTTTAGCTTTTAACGGTTTCGGCATCGGCGGTTCATTCGGCGAAAAACAGATGAGAAAAGTTTTGAACTGGTCATTAAGCGGTTTAGCCGAAGACAAACCGCGTCATCTTTTGGGCATCGGGAAAATTAAGGATATTTTCATCGCGGTCAAGCAGGGGATTGATTTGTTTGATTGCGTGGTGCCCACCCGCGAAGCCCGGCACGCTGTTCTTTATACCAAAGCCGGTAAATTAAACATTGAAAAAGAAATTTTTGTCAAAGATAAAAAAATGATTGAAAAAAACTGTCAGTGCTGGGTTTGCCGTCAGGAAATTAGCCGCCAGGAAATTCGCCATTATTTCAAGACAGAACGGATTTATGGCCAAAGATTAGCCACTCTTCACAATATCTATTTCTTCAAAAATCTGTTCAGGGAAATCAGGGAAGCGATTATTGATAAAAGATTGGAAAAATTAGAGGAAGAATATTATAATTATAGATAGATTTGATTTTTAACGTTAAAGAGATAAAATAAAAATATGACAACCCTAAAAAGCGTTAACATTAGACATCGGGAGAGTTTCACGCGTCTGGAAAGATTTGCGGTTTGGATTACCAATCACATCGGCACGATGGGCTTTTTCTTCATTATTTTAACCTGGACGATGTTCTGGCTTTTTTGGAATGTTTTTACCCCCCCGGACTTTCGCTTTGATGTTGTTCCGGCCTTTGCCTTGTGGCTTTTTATTTCCAATATGATTCAACTTTTTATCCTGCCTTTGATTATGATTGGTCAGAATTTGCAAGGCCGGCACGCGGAACTGCAAGCGGAAAACGATTTTGAAATCAATTTAAAATCCGAAAAAGAAATTGAAACTATTTTATCCGAACTTAAAAAACAAGGAGAACTTATTTCAAAAATCTCAAAACGCTTAGAGAAAGAAAAATTCTAAGCTTTGGCTATAACTAAAGCGATTATTCTTTTAGCGCCGTTTGCTTTTAAGATTTTTACCGCTTCATTCATCGTGGCGCCGGAAGTGAAAACATCGTCAACTAATAAAATATTTTTATCTCTAATTTGTTCAGGATTTTCTATTTTAAAACAACCCGCCATATTTTTAATTCTCATTTCGCTGTCCTTTAATTTCGCCTGAGGTTTGTTGTTTTTTATTCTTTTCATATTTACAAATAACTCCAAAGCGAAGGTTTTAGCCACAATTTCAGCAATCAGTTTCGCTTGGTTAAATCCTCGCTGGCGCTCCCGGCGAGGATGAAGGGGAACGGGAACAACTACCGACTTCTGACTTTTGACCATTGACAATGACAAATTTGATAAATATTTTATTAGAATTTCGCCTAAAATCGGGGCTAAGTTTTTGAAGCTTTTATATTTAAAATAATGAATGAGGTTTTGGAGAACTAAATCGTCATAATTGCCGGCGGCGGCTAAAAGATATTGGCTGTCATAATGACAAATTCGTTTGTTATCCGCCAATCTGGCTCGGCAAATCGGACAAAATAGGGTATTATTAAATTTAACAGTTATCAGGCAATTGTCACAGATGAATTTGTTTTTATTCTGGAGATGCTTTTGGCAATTAAGACAAAGGGGAGGAAATAAAATATCCAAAATAATATCTTTAGCTTTTGTTAAAAACATAGTATAATAATACTATACAATATGTTTAATTTCATAAAATCTCTCATCGGCGCTCAATCCTATCTCGGTATTGATATCGGAACCACCTCAATTAAGATGGTGGAGATTTCGGGGGGTAAGACACAGCCGAAACTTCAGAACTACGGCATTTTGGAAAGCTACGGCCATTTGGAACGCTTGAACAACGCCATTCAAACCAGCTCTCTAAAAATAATGGAACGGGAAACCGCCAATCTTTTAAAATTGCTTTTTGATAAATTAAAAATTAAATCTCGTCAGGCCATTGTTTCAATTCCGACTTTTTCCTCTTTCGTCACCTTAATGGAGGTGCCGCAGATGCCGGAAGTTGATATGGCTAAAACAGTGTCGTTCCAGATTCACCAATA
>PFKY01000030.1 GCA_002784365.1 Candidatus Wolfebacteria bacterium CG_4_10_14_0_8_um_filter_39_64
TATCAATCTCTTTCTCTTCCTTTTTTGGCTCTTTTGATTCGGGCTCACCTTCTTTCTCTAATTCTTTCAATTTCCATTTTTCTGGAGACAGTTTATCTGCCTTTTCTTTATCTGTATTGGCAAGTTCGCTTATTTTTCCCATAACCTTGTTAGCAACGATTTCAAGCGATGGAAATTCTTGCTTAGATTTTTCGGTTGCTTCGTTGAAGAAATAATGAGGGGGTCGCTTAAGTCGCAAAACACAATTAATAAGAACTTCTATTTCTGTACGGCTTTTGACAAAAGCATCAGCGTCCTTGGTGCCGCACACCTTACCAAATTCACTCTCAATTGCATCAACTAATCCTTTGCTTATCGTTTCTGGCTCCCTCTCAATATAAGTATTGAGATCGAAGGGGCTATATTGTAATGACCCTCCCAGAAAGACCTCAAGCCGGTCTCTTGAGATAGCTTTTGTCTTTATCTCCTTGGTGGTAAGTTTTTTGGAAATAATGTTCTTTTCCTCCAAGTCATCGATGAGAGGCAAGACAAAATCAAATCCCTCATGCAAAATAACTACTTTCCCATCTGCCTTTTTGATTCTTTTTCCCACTCTGGTCGGTATTCCAAAATGGACCACAGGGACGATAACCACAGCGTTAAAAATCAAAATCGCTGCGATTGTCCCCAATCCGAGCAGTGTAAAAGCGTAACCATCAATAACTAATCCGAGGATTAGCGACCAAACAGCGACTGCACCAATTAATATAATCGCCAGTCGGTTAGATAAAATCTTCCCTTTCTTTTTCTTTTCCATCTTTCTTCCTCCTTTCCGGCCATTCGGCCAAGTTTTATTGTTTTTTCAGTTCATTCCTTATAAAATTGACAATGTACTTGTTTCAAGACATCTGCGTTTATCCGCGTATTAATCTGCGTCAATCCGCTTCTACACTCTTGAAACTACCTAAAAGGTAGCATAAAATAACAAAAAAGTCAAGCTATTTCAGTTTTATCAGATATTGAATATAATTATCTTCTAATTTCTGTCGAGGTGGTGAAACTGGGAAACACGATAGGTTTAGAACCTATTGCCGCAAGGCTTGCGGGTTCGACTCCCGCCCTCGACACATACATTGTATTACTATGTATTACTATATTCCCCACATCGCCGTCAGTACTTACTCTAATACTTGACGATCGCATAATATTAGAGTTATAATGAATTTTAAATAAAATTTAAATAAAAAATGAAAGGGGAAATTACTTTAAAAATATTAGAATCGGTTAAGGATACTATGATTAATACCGCTGATCTTTTTGACGCAATATTAAGCTCGGGCTACGGCGCCTCTTATGGCAGAATGCAATATGAATTATCAAAGCGCCAAAGAGAACGACAGAATAAAGAATTTATCCAAGAACAGCGAAAACAACTTAAACAGAGATACTATAAGATGATGTACGTTTTGAAACAGGATGGTTTAATAGAAAAAAAGCAGAAAGACAAGAAAAGATTTTGGATATTAACTAAAAAAGGAAAAAACGAGTTAACTTTATTTAGAAAGAGAAATGAGAAACGCTTGCCGGAAATTCCTTATCCTAAAGAGAAGGCCGATAAAGTTATTGTTGTGATTTTTGATGTTCCAGAAGTTGAAAAAAGGAAAAGGAATTGGTTAAGGGCTGCCTTAGATAATTTAGGACTTAAAATGGTTCAGAAAAGCGTTTGGATGGGTAAGGTGAAAATTCCACAAGAATTTTTAGATGATTTGCTTAAAATGAAGTTAGTCGATTTTGTGGAGATTTTTGAAATTACAAAAACAGGGAGCTTAAAGCATATTGCTTAAAATAAAGATTTTAATTTGCTTATACTGCTACTATTACTCTAATATTATGCGATCGCATAATATTAGAGTAATTTATAAAGTAATTAAGAATATAAAGTAGATGGGATGGTTTATTCCCGGCGGCGGCCGTGGAAGGCCCGATGTACTTCCCTGAGTTCTTTATTGGTTAGATGAGTGTAAATTTGAGTGGTGGAAATGCTGGCGTGACCCAAAAGTTCCTGGACTGAACGTAAGTCAGCGCCGCCAATTAAAAGGTCTGTGGCAAAAAGATGACGGATGGTATGAGGGTGGACTTTTTTGGTGATGCCGGCTTTTCGGCTGTAAAAATCAACAATTCTTTGGATAGTCCGCGGTATTATTCTAGCGATAACCTTCGGCTTTTTTGATTTAGTTAAACTTATAAAAAGCGCTTCTTCGGTATCAAACCGTTTGTCTAAATAATTTTTAATCGCTTTCTTAGATCGTTCGGAAAGAAAAACCACTCTTAATTTTCCGCCTTTGCCGCGAACTGTCAGTTCGCCGCGATTTATATCAAAACGACGGTTCAAACTACAAAGCTCGGAAATTCGCAAGCCAGTCGAAAATAAAGTTTCCAAAATTGCTTTGTCGCGCAAACTGCGCAAGTCAGAACCGTTGGGTGCAGCCAGCAATCTCTCCAAATCAGGGTATTCAATGATTTCAATCTGCCGGCCGGGTATTCTCGGCAGTTCAATTTTGTCCGGAGATAAGACGTCAAAATCGCGCTTGATTAAATATTTAAGAAAATTACGCAGGGCAATAATGTAATAACTCTGGGTGGTCTTTTTTAAATTTTCTCCCTTGGGAGTTTCCACTCGGGCCAGATGCAGCCGGAAATCCCGAACCTTTTCGGCAGAAATATCTTTTTCGGTTTTGATTTTAGAGAAATTAATAAAAGCGTCGAGATAGCGCTTGTAATTTTCTCGCGTTTTGATGGAACGATTTTTTTCTATCTCTAAATAATTAAGGTAATCATCTAAAAGTTTTTGGACGTCTGGCATATTTCTATTCTAACATTTTTAAAATCTGTCGCAAAACTAAATATATTTTGTAACAGACACCCATCTATCGCAAAATATATTTACGCTTGAAGTCAACCAAATTATCGAGTATTATCAAAGAATTAGCTGATTTGATTTATTGGGCTTTGATTAAAAAAGAAAATTCTAATTCAATTGAGAAAGAAATTAAAAAGATATGCAAAAAATTTCCGGCCATGAAATAGCCCAAAAAATTATTGACCATTTAAAATCGGGACCAAAGCCAAAAAAAATCTTGGCAGTTGTTCTAGTCGGCGAAAATCCGGCTTCTATAACCTTTTTGAAACAAAAAGAAAAAACCGCGAAGGAGTTAGGGGTTGATTTTCGGATTTATAAATTTCCTGAAACCATTAAAAATGATGATTTGCGGGATGAAATCGGCCGGATTGCCAATCAAAAACCGGTTGGCGGAACAATTGTCCAGTTGCCGCTGCCGGAAAATATCAACCCTCATTCTAGTTTAAATGTGATTCCCCGAAAAAAAGATGTTGATGTTTTAGGCGAGCGATCAGCCGGTGTTTTTTATACTGGCAGAAATCCAATTTTACCGCCGTCAGTCGGCGTTGTCGAAGAAATTGTAAATGCTACAGGTTTTATGCTTCATGCCTCAAGAGTAGCCGTAGTTGGTTTGGGTTTTTTAATCGGAAAACCGATTGCGACATGGTTAATGGGCAAATGTCCAGAAATTTATCTTTTGGACGAGGGCAGCGATTTAAAAATTTTAAAACAAGCGGATCTGGTGATTAGCGGCGTGGGCAAGGCCGGCCTAATAAAACCAGAAATATTAAAGGACGGCGCCGGAATAATTGATTTTGGCTATTCAATTAATGAAGACGATAAAAGAAAAGGCGATTTTGATTCTAATTCCCTGGTGGCCAGTGGTCAATCACTAAGTTTTTATACGCCGACTCCCGACGGCACCGGCCCAGTACTGGTGGCAAAGATTTTTGAAAATTTCTACAAACTAAACCCAAGTAATTAAATTTAAGTGATGATGAAAAAATATTCTTCTCTTTATCATACCACTATGCTATAGCATAGTGGTATGATATACTTATTTTATGGACAAGGAAAAATTAATAGTTCTTCCGCCAATTGACAATTATTCTTCTCGTCAGGAATGGGAAACTGCTTGCTGGCGGGAAATATTGGAATCTAAAGAATTGTTGTCATTACTTATTACCTCTCACGAGCGCCGCGATTTAGTTAATCGCGCCGCCGCTATGGATAAAATTATTTCCGGTAAAAGTTATCAGGAAATTGGCAAGGAATTATGGATTTCACCCCAAACTATCAGCGTTAT
>PFKY01000002.1:0-477 GCA_002784365.1 Candidatus Wolfebacteria bacterium CG_4_10_14_0_8_um_filter_39_64
GATAAAGTGTTTTCTCCTTTGGAAAAAATGAAGATTTCGGATAAATTGGGAGGGGTGATAAAGGTGAAGGGAGGTGGCATCAGCGCTCAAGCTGAGGCGATTGCTCTTGGAATTAGTCGTGCCTTAACAAAATTTAATCCTGATTTTAAAAAACGACTGCGCCGTTTCGGCCATCTGACTCGCGATTCACGAGCGGTGGAGCGTAAAAAATACGGCCTGAAAAAAGCGCGAAGAGCGCCGCAGTGGAAGAAGAGGTGATGTTCTTTATAATGACTTTTGACAATGACTTTTGACAGTTTAAAGTTGTCAATAGTCAAAGATCAATAGTCATAGTCATAACTTGGTTTCTCCAAAATTTATCCTCGGTTTTCTAATTTTTATTCTTTTTATCCACATCCTTGCCATCATTAATTCTTGGTACTGGATTTTTACTTGGCTTGATATGCCGATGCATTTTCTTGGCGGCTTTTGGCTGGC
>PFKY01000002.1:660-2805 GCA_002784365.1 Candidatus Wolfebacteria bacterium CG_4_10_14_0_8_um_filter_39_64
CAATGTCAGATTTATTTTTTGACCTTTTGGGCGGGCTGGCATTCTTAATTATCTGTAAATTTTATATTAACAAAGAATCTCATTTTAAGGTGGATTGATATTGGAAAAGATTTCGGCACAGGCTGGCATCACGTGGTTATGGTGATAGATGCGAGTGGAGTTCCTTCACTATACTTTGATGATTCATTCGTCGGGTCATATGCAGGCACAGGTCCAATATCTCCTTCCAATGTGACACGAATTGGCGGATACCCAGAAGTAATAACTAGATGTGTTGATGCTCTCATCGACGAAGTCCGCATCTACAATCGCGCTTTATCCGCCGCTGAAATTGCCGCCATATATAACGCAACTAAGTAAACTATTTGCTCATTATTGATTCAAAACCCCTACTGTTATGCTATAGTATAGCGCTATGACGCGTCATAGCAATGTAGCAGCATCCTGAATTTTATGGTAAATTTCTCATTGGATGGATAAAAATAAAGATAGAAATAAAAACTTTACTCTGCCGCCAATTAATCGCTATTCTTCTCGCAAAGAATGGGAAGATGCTTGCTGGCATAAGATATTAAAATCCACTAATCTCTTGAAATTGTTAGTCACCTCCTATGAGCGCCGCCACTTAGTTAGGCGTGCCGCTGTAATGGATGGCATACACTCGGGGAAAAGGTATAGACAGATTGCTGAAGAATTATGGCTTTCGCCGCAAACAATTAGCAGTATAAAAAGAGCTTTGAAGGAAAATAGTTATCGGAGTTATCGCGAAAGAAGTAAAAAAGAACGAAAAAAGAAAGTGTATTCCTCCAGCCCTGTTCCAAAGCAAACAAAACCCCGCGGCAGAGCCGTCCGCACTAAGTACGGGACGATTTATCTGCCTTATTGAGCGCTATGACGCGTCATAGCAACCCGAAAAACTTAATTTATGAATAGTGAAAGCTCTAACCGGTTAGAGCGCCAAAGTTTTTTTTGAATCTATGAGGCTAAATCCCCCCAAAATCAAAACTCAACAAAATAAAGATTATTCTCTTGAGTGAAATAAAGACGATTTGAACTCGGTTCGTAATAGGAATTAGAAATCCCTTCAACAAGGACATATTTATTTATTGGTGATTTATTGTCAACCTCAATAAAGTCAACTTTTTGCTTTCCATTGGTATCAATATATTCCACCAACAAGTGGCCGGAATCTTTATACCAGAAAATATTTTTAACCACCGAACCCTTTTCTTTTAAATAAAAATTTAAACTGATTATCTCGCCGGCTTTTTTATGAAGACCCCTTTGATAATCCTCCAAAAAATAAATGTTTATTTTCCCGTTTTTATCCCAAAAGGCGATTTTTTTGTTATCCGGAGAAAAAATAAATTTTTCAGCCGAGTGAGCGATTTGTTTAAGGCTTTTGTCCTGGCGATTAAAAAGATAAAGGCCGCCGTCCTTGGTCAAAAAAGCTACTTTATTGCCGGAAGCGGAAATCTCGGAAATCGCGGTTAAATTATCGGGCAGATCGGCAAGAGTATCCGATGTTTTTGAAATTAAATTAAAATCAGTCAACAATAGAGATTTAGGGGTCTGGCTAACATAATAGATAGTGGGATTTTTGATTGTCCAGGCAAGAACCAGCTCTTTAACGCCTTCTAATTTAAGGCGATTTAAATCTAAAAGATATAAACCATTTTTATTTTCAACAATTAATCTGTTTGATTCAAGGGGATGAAAAGCGATTTCTGAAACGCTTGTTTTTTGGAGATTGTTTAAAACTGCACTGATATTAAGGGTTTTTGAAAGATTGCCAAGCTCATAAAGATAATAGTTTTGATTTTTTAAATTTTGAAGGATTATTTTATTGCCGTCTTCGCTCCACTGGACAAACTTATCGCCCCTTAATTTTATATTAGGCGAGGAATCCTGAAGATAATAAAGAGTTCCGTTATTTTTAAAGACAATTTTTTGCTGAGAGTTTATCCAGAAATTATCAACGGGCTTAGGAGTGGATACGATTTTTTTCTCGATTTTTTCAGGAAGCAAAATTATTTTAGGAATCTCGGTTACCAAACCCGATTCAACCCGAAGGTTTTTCGTCCAAGATAAATAACCGTCTTTTTCAATTTTAATTTTATAATTTTTTGGCGAGAGTTTGGTAAT
>PFKY01000019.1:0-919 GCA_002784365.1 Candidatus Wolfebacteria bacterium CG_4_10_14_0_8_um_filter_39_64
TAGATACCAAATAAATCTTTTTGAAAAAGCGCACCCAGAAGCTCTTGATGAACAAGGAAAATCTAAGGCTAGGAAATCTTTTGAGAAAAATTTGGGATGGTTAACTCTTGGTATTACTCCAGAGGAGATGGCTAAACCAGAAGGAACCTAATTTTAATATTTTAAGATGGTAAATATTTCTAGACAACAAAAATTAGAGCGATGGGATACCTTACCGGATAATCTTAAAGAGGCATTATTTTCCGAGTATAACGCCGATATTTTGTGGCAAGTTTGCAGAACTCAACATTTAACAGAAGATAAAATCAAGATAATAGCCACTTTAGCTGGCGACGTAATTTTGGGATTTATTCATCCCGAAGATTTAGCCAAAGAAATTAGGGAAAGTTTAAATTTAAATCCGGAAATTGCCAATTCTATCGCCAATGAAATTGACCGGAAGATTTTCAGTCCCGTAAAAACGGATTTGGAAAAAGTTTACGCCCCGCCTTCCGAGGAAGAAATTCTTGACCTCCGAGCAAAAACAGAAGAGAAATCTCAGGAGCCAGCCGTCAAAGTTGAATTGCCCAAAGTTGAACCAGTGCCCAAAATTATTACTCCCGAAGAAGAAATCAAACCCCAGGAGGTTCAACCTCCAGAAATTAAGCGTCAATATGGGGAGGTTGAACCTCCAAAAACTGAGGCCGAACCATTTATCATTCACAAAGAAGCTGAATTTAAACCGCTTTCTGAAACTAAAAAATCCTTGGGCGGATTATTCGGATTTTTACGAAGAGGCGGAGAAGAAAAATTACAAAAAGTAGAGTCAGTCAAAGCAGAGGTGAAAATAGGCGATAAATCCTTGAAAACCGAACCTCCCAAAATTACCAAAACCGAACCGCCTAAGGTCAGGGTGGTTCATTATACCGAATTTCAACCA
>PFKY01000019.1:950-4648 GCA_002784365.1 Candidatus Wolfebacteria bacterium CG_4_10_14_0_8_um_filter_39_64
AGACCAACGCAGACAAGAACGCGGATCAACGCAGACGGACATAAAGATTGAAACAGAAAAATTTCCGCGTGAGTCAGCGTTAAGTCCGCGAGAGTCCGCGCTTAGTGAAATTAAGCCGCCGGAAAATTTACCTGTGGTGAGTCGAGCCGAACCACCTCCACCTGTAGTGAGCAAAGTTGAGCCACCAATAGAAACAAAACCGATACCCGTGGCGGCCGGAGCCGAACCATTAGATTTGCGTCGAGCTCCGGTCGAAGCTAAATCAGCATCAGAAACCAAACCGGTGTCTGAAAAAAAAGCCCCGACGCTCGCCGAAGGCGAAGTCGGGGTCCCGACCGCGAAGCGCGTCGGGGAAAAAGAGGAAATGATTGATTTAAGCACCTTTAAAAAGATTTAATATGCAATTTCAAATCCCTCAATTTATTGAAGTTGAAAATAAAATTGTCGGACCTTTGGCCCTAAGGCAATTTTTATATTTGGCAGGGGCCGGCGCTCTCAGCTTTATATTTTATTTTGTCTTGGAAATTTGGCTTTGGCTTTTGATTACCGCAATTATGGGAGCAATCGCCATATCTTTGGCTTTTATTAAATATAACGGTCAGCCACTGCCAAAGATTGCCTGGATAGCTTTCAGTTTCTTTTGGAGACCGAAATTTTATCTTTGGCAGAGAGAAGCAAAACTTATTTCCATTCCCGAGGTTGAAGAAAAAAGAAAAACCCTCCAACAATTTTTTTCAGAAATGCCGTCTGTCAAAAAACTTTGGCAGGATTTAATAACGACCAAAACCCCTATTCCCAAAAGAGAAAAAGGTCTGCGGACGCCCTATTGGGGTAGGCAGCCGAAAGAGAAATTTGAGATTTTTAGAAAATTAACAGGAGAAAGAGAAATTGCGAGAAGAATAGATTACAGATAATGCGATACTAATCTTATCACAGGAATTTGTTTCGAGGCTCACAATGAATTGGGGCGATATAGCCGAGAAAAACAATATGGAGATTTAATTGAGAAGAAATTAATTGCCGTTCATATTCCTTATAAAAGAGAGTATAATATCAAAAATACGGGAAATATAATCGATTTTTTGATAGATAATAAAATCATTATTGAATTAAAATCTAAGAGATTTATCGGCAGAGATGATTATAAATTTTAGAAATCGTTATCTCAAGCCGATAAGAATTATCAGAATAGATACTGATATTAAAAATAAATTCGTATAATTAGCATTCATTTGTATATTGGCATCGATTTTATGAAAGAAGCTCAATCAACGCAACAATTTGTTGAAATTGAAGACATCCGAAACGGGGCGGTGATTTTAAAAAACGGCTCGCTTCGCACTGTTTTGATGGTTTCCGGAATCAATTTTGAATTAAAGTCGGAAGAAGAACAAAACGTTATAAGTTATGCTTATCAAAATTTTCTGAACACTTTAGATTTTTCGGTTCAACTTGTCATTCACTCCCGGAAATTGAATATCGAAAATTATCTTAATAAATTGGCGGAACGCCAGAATCAAGAAGCCAACGAATTGTTGAAAAACCAAATCTCAGAATATATTGAATTTATTAAGTCTTTCGTGGAATTAAACGCGGTAATGGCAAAAACTTTCTTTGCGGTCGTGCCTTATGACCCAATAGTAATTCCTTCGGGCGGTAAAAAATTGCTTAAATTTTTCAAATTTGGCAGCAAAACCAAAATTTCTGCTTTAGAGGAAAGTTTAGAGGAAAAAATAACTCAGCTTAACCAAAGAACCGAGCAGGTAATTAATGGCTTAAGCCAGATTGGTTTGCGAGTAGTTGCCCTGAATGACGAAGAATTGATGGAGTTATTTTATAATCTTTACAATCCGGAAACCATGGAGAAAAAAGAACTAAAAATTGCCAAAGAATAACGCGATGCTAATATACTAATTCATACGAATTATACGAATATTAGTATCATTAGTATCCATTTGTATATTGGCATCGATTTAGCGAAGCGATGGAAAACATAAAAATTCCCCAACCTTATAAGGCAGGCGAAAAAGACATCAAAGATGTGATCGCCCCGGCCGGATTGGAAGTTAACCCGGCATATTTAAAACTTGGCGATAAATTCGTTAAAACTATTTTCATTTTTACTTATCCTCGCTATCTGGCTACTGGTTGGTTTAACCCGATTATTAACCTTCCCGAACTTTTGGATATTTCTATTTTTGTCCATCCAGTTGATACGGCTTTGGCCTTAAGAAATCTCCGCAGAAAAACCGCTCAGATAGAAGCCCAGCTTCTTGAACGGCAGGAAAAGGGATTGGTTAGGGACCCGGTGCTGGAAACCGCTTTTCAGGATATTGAGACACTCCGGGACCAGCTTCAGCAGGCTCAGGAAAAATTGTTTAATGCCGGTGTCTATGTCACCATCTACGCTGATACTTTGGAAGGATTAAACAAGCTGGAAGAAAGATTGAATTCTCTGTTTGAATCCCAGCTGATTTATGCCAAACCTGCTACCTTCCAGCAGTTAGACGGTTTCGCTTCAACTTTGCCGCTTAACTCAGACAAGCTTTTAATCCATACGCCGCTCAACTCCGGTCCGATTTCTTCATTATTTCCTTTTGTTTCGGTGGACCTTACTTCAGACGAAGGAATTCTTTATGGCGTTAATCGCCATAATAATACTTTGGTAATTTTTGACCGCTTCTCTTTGGAAAATGCCAATTCGGTTGTCTTCGCTAAAGCCGGAGCCGGGAAATCGTATGCTTGTAAATTGGAAATTATCAGGTCAATGATGATGGGCATTGACGTTTTGATTATTGACCCGGAAAACGAATATCAGAAATTGGCCGAGTCAGTGGGGGGTAGTTTCTTTAAAATTTCTCTGACCTCGAAAAATCAAATTAATCCTTTTGACATTCCGATTATACCGAAAGGCGAGGACCCGGCCGACATTTTTAAATCCCACATTCTTAATCTAGCTGGCCTGATGAAATTAATGTTTGGGACGATTACTCCCGAAGAAGAAGCAATTTTAGACCGGGCCATTACCGCCACCTATGAATCCCAAGACATTACCCCAGACAAAAAAGATTTTACCAATCTTCAGCCGCCTCTTTTAGAGGATTTTCAAACAGTGCTTGGGAGTATGGAAGGAGGCAGGGGATTGGCTCGGCGTCTGGAAAGATTTACCAAGGGAAGTTATGCCGGCTTTACCAATAAACCCACCAACATTGACATTAAAAATCGCTTGATTGTTTTTTCGGTCCGGGATTTGGAAGAGCAGTTGCGGCCGATTGCCATATATATTGTGTTGAATTTCATCTGGAATCTGATAAGGGCGGAAATGAAAAAAAGGATTATGGTGATTGATGAGGCCTGGTGGTTGATGAAATACCCTGACAGCGCCGCCTTTCTTTTTTCCTTGGCTAAACGTTGCCGGAAATATTATTTGGGTCTGACCACCATCACCCAGAATGTTGAGGACTTTTTGGAATCGCCATACGGACGGCCGATTATTACCAATTCCGCAATTCAGCTTTTACTTAAACAGGCGCCGGCCAGCATTGACGTGGTAGCTAAAACTTTCAATCTTTCGGAAGCGGAAAAGGGATTGCTTTTGGGGGCTGATGTGGGCGAAGGGGTATTTTTCGCCGGCCTCAAACATGTGGCCATTCAGATTATCGCTTCTTACTTTGAAAATAAAATTATTACGACAAAAC
>PFKY01000020.1 GCA_002784365.1 Candidatus Wolfebacteria bacterium CG_4_10_14_0_8_um_filter_39_64
TTTAAGCACCTTACCATTTTACTTGTAAAGTTTACGATCGTAGACTTTACAAGTAAAGTGGTCATATACATATTAACATAGGTAGACTTTCAAAGCGGTTAAATACCGACTGGAGTTTCTCACAGTGTTAAATCTCTGTTGCGTGTGAAGTCACTCTTATACATAAATCACTGACACCAAGTGTTATGCTATAGCATAACACTATGCTGCAGCATAACGATCAGGGGGTGGGTATTAAAAATTATTCCAGATGAATTTGTTTTTCAAACTCTTGGATTTTCAGTAATAAAAGCGGATAATTTTTTAATTTCGGGTCGGTTTTTAATAAATTGACTGCTGCTTCGCGAGAAGATTTTACCAATTCCGGATTCTGAATCGCTTTCATCGCCAAATCCGGCGTACCTGTTTGAGACTCGCCTAGAAATTCGCCCGGACCGCGAATGGCTAAATCTTTTTCCGCCAGTTCAAAACCATTTTTCGCTTCAAGCAATGAATGTAATCTTTTATAAGTTGTTTTAGCCGATGACTCGGTAAAAAGAAAACAAAATGACTGGTGTTCTCCCCTGCCGACCCGACCGCGAAATTGATAAAGCTGAGCCAAGCCGAATCTTTCGCTGCCTTCAATCATCATAATGGTGGCGTTCGCTACATCAACTCCGACTTCAATCACCGAAGTGGAAATTAAAATATCGGTTTCGCCGTTCTTAAATTTTTCCATTGTTTCGGCTTTTTCCTTACCTTTCATTTTCCCATGAAGTAAGCCGACTCTTAAATCAGGAAAAACTTTTTGGGAAAGTTTTTCATATTCTTCCTTTACATTTTTAATTTCCAATCGGTAAATTTCCCTATCGCTTAAAATTTTCCCCTCTTCTAATTCCTCTTTTTCTATTCTTGGGCAGATGACGAAAACCTGTCTGCCTTTTTTAACTTGGCCTCTTATAAAAGCATAGGCCTTGTCGCGGTTATCTGGAGCCACAATTTTAGTAATGATCTCTTTCCGGCCCTTGGGCAATTCGCTGATGATTGATAAATCCAGATCGCCGAAAATGGTCAGAGTTAAAGTGCGGGGAATCGGCGTGGCTGACATGCTTAAAAAATGAGGCAAGATATCAGGACTTTGATCGGTTAATTCAGCCCGCTGTTTGACGCCGAACCTGTGCTGTTCGTCAATCACCACCAAAGCCAAATCCTTAAATTTAATATTTTTCTGAATTAAGGCGTGAGTGCCGATAATAATTTTAATTTCAGCGCTGGAAATTTTTTTAATCAAATCCTGTTTTTTAACTTCACTTTCCAATTCATCGCCATAAAAAATTCTTGCCTCTGACGAAGTAAGTAGGGTCACACCTTTATCAAAGCCGGGAAAAAATTTTCTGAAAGTAGAATAATGCTGTCTGGCCAAAACTTCGGTCGGCGCCATAAAAGCGGCTTGCTTACTTTTTTCTGACACCATTAGAGCGGCGATTGCCGCCACAATGGTTTTGCCGCTTCCGACATCACCCTGGAGCAAACGATTCATGGGCCGCGACTTTTCCATATCTTTTAAAATTTCCCAAAGCGATTCTTTCTGGGTTTGCGTTAATTCAAAAGGAAGCTTGCTAAGTAGATTTCTTACATAATCAATATTCATTTCAATGGAATGGGCTTTTTGCCGGGCTAATTTCAAACGCTGTCTCAAATTCGCCAACTGAAGCAAAAAAAGGTCTTCAAAAGCAAAACGTTTCTTGGCCACTCTGGCCTGAACCAATTTTTCCGGAAAATGAATCTGATTTACGGCCTGATTAATTTCGGGAAAATTTTGTTGTTTAATAATCTCCAAAGGAATGGGGTCATCTAATTTCTCTAAATCATCAAGAAGCGGTTTTATTAAAAATCGCAAGGCCTTGGAAGTTAATCTTTTGGTCTCAGGATAAATCGGCACTAATCGTCCCGTATGTCTTGTTTCTCGCTCCCCATCGCTTGCCCCTAATTCATAAACTGGATGAGATAAAGTTAAACCACCTTTGGGCGATTCCACCACTTTGCCGGCCAAATTAACTATTATTCCTTTTTTAAAAATTGAAAGCAAAAATCTTTGATTGAACCAAATAGCTTTAATGCTGCCGGTATCATCGCTGACCAACACTTCAATTATAAACATTCTTCTTTTCCATGTTCGATGCACTTTAATGTCGGAAATTACGCCCGAGACGGTAGCGGTTTGATTAATTTTCAAATCGGCGATTTTTGAAATCTGGGAAAAATCTTCGTAACGAAAAGGAAAATGCCAAAGCAGATCTTTAACGGTTATCAATCCGAATTTTTTCAGACGCTCAAAAAATTTCGGCCCGATGCCTCTGATTTCAAAAAGAGGAGTGGAAAGTTTAATCATTGTGCCCTTTATTTGAAAATGCGCGAACATTCAACTTAAAAAGTCATCGCTTCTTAAGTTGTCATCTCGATTTAAAGCGATTTAAACATATTTCTTCCCAGCCTGTTGGAAGTTTATAACAAATATTTGGTTTATTTTTCTCTATAGCGAAATTAATCACACTCTCTTCATCGCCTTCCACATAATAGTCCTGAGCAGGAGCTAATTTATTGTCAGCGGCAGGATTCCAGGCTGCTTTTTTGCCCCAAATTAGGGGGCCAAAAAAAAGATTGATCGTTAATAAACTTAACAAAAATGCTCCAATAAAACTTCTAACAAATATCCTTTTATTAATTTTAGCAAAAAATCCTATTAAAAAATAGAGAATAATTAAAAAAATGATAATACCACAAAGCTTATAAAAAAGACTCCAATTAAACACAAAATAATACCAATTCTTCCAGGAACTAATATAAGCTCCATAAATTCCTAAAACTAAAATAAGCATCGGATATAAAATTTTGTTTTTATTGGTTTCAAAAAGATAAGATATATAATATAAACCCATTGCTGAAATAACTACAAAAGGCAAGAAATACAAAAGATGAAATCTTTCACTAATTATTCCTCTGAAAATTAAGAAAAAAAATGGAACTAAAGCAAAGGTCAAAAGATAACTGTCTTTTTTAAATAAGACATTGCCTTCTTTCCAATGACAAAAGGCCCTGTAAATTAAAATCACTAACCCAAAGATAAAAGGAACAAAGAGAAGGCCTGTCACTGGCCAGATATGAATATTGTCAAAAACTAAAAAAGCATCCCTTGGTGAGCCAACCAAAAATTGCTTAGTCTGGACACCGTAGCCGAAAGTTGTTAAATATAGAATTTTCCAAATACTATGAATTTGACCGAGGCCAACGACATTTTGGATTGGTCCTTTTGAAAATACAAAAAAATGGGCAGAAATTATCCAGGTTAAAGGAATTAGAAAAAAGCTTGAAAATTGTAATAGCTCTTTTTTAGCCACCGAAATAATTTCAGCCCATTTCGTTTTAAATCTGCTGAGATCAAATATTTTACAAAGAGCATACCAAAGAAAAAAACAAAAGAGCAAAAATACCCCTTTTCCAAAATAAGTGAAAAGCATTAGTGAAAAAAATAAGGAGGCCCAGTAAAATTTATTTTTATCCTCGGAGGTTAAATAAAAGAAAATTAGAAAACTTAATGGCACAAGAATAACCTCGAAGAATTGAGCTTTAGAGGTTACCCATATAAATATATCTGAAAAAGCTACAATAAAAGAAGATAGAATTGCAATATTTTTATTAAATCTTTTTTTAATTACATAATAGGCTAAGTATATGGTCAATATCCCCATCGATAAGGGAAATAATCTTAATCCCCAATTATTTTGCCCGATGATATCAGTAAATAGGCGCTCTATCCAAAAATAAAGAGGCATTACCCCTAAGGTATTTTCTAAAGAAGCAATATAGAAAAAATGAGCTAATGATTCTTTGGTTTTATTTACCCCATCTAAAATACTCATAATTTCGTCGTGTAAAACAGGGAAATTCTTCACTCCATAAAATCTGAGAGAAAATCCTAAAAGGATTATCCAAGTTAAGGGGTGTCTTAAGGTTTTTAAAAATTTTTTCATTTTTTGCTAATTCTTAGAAATTTATTTGTAAGAATTCCGAGCGTTGTTTACACTTTTAACCATTTTTAGGGTAAGGTGTAAACAATATGACTATTCACAATTATTTTTATCCTAAAGAACTGTAAACAACGCTGTTATTTCCTACACAACCCTGATTCGTCACCGTACGATTCAGGGTTGCTTTTTTAAAATTCTTCCCTTTTCGTCAATTTCCGCGAGGACGGCTCGAGCGAAGCGAGGCGAACCAAAACTCTTTGACTTTTCCTTTCTGGTGCCCCCGAGAGGAATCGAACCCCTATTTGGAGTTCCGCAAACTCCCGTCCTGTCCATTGAAC
>PFKY01000005.1 GCA_002784365.1 Candidatus Wolfebacteria bacterium CG_4_10_14_0_8_um_filter_39_64
AAAAGATAAATATAAAACATTTAATGACTCGGAGAGAGGGCCACGTTCTATCCGTTAAACTATAGGGATGTTAATGTATTATTTCGTAAAGTATCCCGCCAATAAACACCGTAATTAGAGCATAAATAATTAAAGGATTCAATTTTTTAAAAATAATTTGTTCGGCTTTTGCCTTAGATGCCCTTATCCACATTAAAACAATAAAAATGCCTTCCAAGGCTATAAAAATGCCGCCAACCAGACCGACCAGAGTTAAAAAACTTTGAAAGCCCCAAAAATATAGGAGCGCTGGCAATACCACTACTGTCAGGCCAGCCAAAATCTTGGGAAATTTCAAATCAAATTTCAGGGAATTTTTAATATCTAAACCAATAATAATATAAGAGCTCCAGAGCGAAATCAGGCCGAAGATTCCAACAAGTGTTAAAACCCACTGGGGTATTTGGCCTACTAATCCCGAGACCGCGTCTTCAGAAACGATTTCCGATAGTCCCCAAATCCCAAAAACAAACAACAAATAAACCAGGGCGGGCATCAAAGTCCCTAAAATAATCGGCGTCTTGGCTTGAACCAACGGCTCTCTGATTTTTTGAAAATAACTAATTACGGCCGGAATAGCCGTTCGGCCCATCAAAGCGAAAAGGACCGCTCCGTAGGGAAGGAAAATATTTTGGAGATTGAAGGTCGGTACAGAAATTATTTTGCCAAAATAACCCAGCCCATAGCTGAAAATTATTAGAATAATCGCAATAATGCCTCCGGTGATTAAAAATTCCGAAAAAGCGATTCGCCGGATTCCTAAAAAAATGGCGGCTGAGCCGAAAAACCAAAAAATTAAAAGTTTAGAAGCATCAGAAATATCCAAGCCTATTGGGTAAATCAAATTAATAAAACTGATTGACAAAATTAAATAAACAGTTAAAACAAAAAGCATTCCAATAATGGTCGTTAAAATTGCCAGCCAGAAACCCCAGTTTCCCAAATAAATTTTGGCGTAGCCGGGAAATCGATGGAAATTTCTGCCTCCTTCGGTTTTTAAAATTAAATCCGCATACATTAAGTGGATGAAAACGAAAGCAACGCTAAAAAATCCTAAATAAAATAAACCGGTCATAATTCCGGCTTTTTCAAAAACAAAGGGCAGGGCAAAAACGCCTGCGCCAATAATTGTTCCGGCCAACAAAGAAGCCGGCAGAATAATATTCTTATACATTGACTGTTAAATTAAAGCTCTTGGTTGTCTTTGGGCGGTTTACTGGCTAATTTTTTAACCAGCTGATTTTCTATGAACCAAAAAACGACGAAAATCGAAACTACCAAGAAAGTGGTAAAAACAGCCAACAGATAAATTTTAAAGCCAACAGCCATTCCGATGGCTGCTGCTACCCAAAGGCCGGCAGCCGTGGTCAATCCCCTTAATTGAGAACTGTGAAAAATTATCAAGCCGGCGCCGATAAATCCCACTCCCAAAACAATCTGGGACGGAATTCGGGAAACGTCAAAAAGATATTTTGCATCAGAAAATTTTTCCGAGGCAATTATTGAGATAATCGTAAAAAAAGCCGCGCCCAAACCGACCAAAGCAAAGGTGCGCATCCCGGCCGCTTTTTTAGAAAGTTCTCTTTCTAATCCAACGAAGGCACCCAAAACGGTTGCCAAAACAAGTTGGCCAAAAAATTCAAGCATAATTTTAATTTAAGCGCTGTAGACTTCGTCGCTTTCTCTCACTTTTTGTTCTGCTTTAATCCCCACCTCCTGTCCTTTTTTGGCGCTTCCGATATCTTTATGGTCATACTGCATTGAGTCAATTTTCTGACTGAAGTCGGTATGAGGACCCTTAAAATGAATCGTTTCGCCCAGTTTTATCTCGCGATTAAATTTAACAATCGCCACGCCAATGCCGCCGTAATAGTGAGTTACCTTACCGATAGGTTTTTCCTCTGCCATAAATTAATATATTTAGTTATTATTGCGACCTTTTTCTTTTTTAATTAATTCGATTAATTTGGAAACTAATTCTTTTGGGTCTCGGGAAAAAATTATTTTCCCTTTTATTTCTTCGGCGCGGTGGGATTTTTCAATCATTGTCTTAACCAGTTCATCGGTTTCCCAATCGCCCTCTAAAATGCCGATGGGTTTTTTGTCCTCAAAAGCTATGGTGAATTCGTTAATCGTTCCCATCCGGCCGCAACCGACAATCACCGCATCGGCGGCCCGGGTCAAAAGCAAATTGCGGCCCGAGTAGCCAAAGCCGGTGTAAATAATCAAATCCTGATAATCAACCGGCAATTCATATTTCTTAATATGTTCTTGTTCTGAAGAGGCCGGCGAGATTCCTACCACAATGCCGTCAGCTGCTTTTGCGCCTTTGGCTGTCCAGTAGGGGAAACCCGTAGTTGCTCCGTTAACCAGAACCGCTCCTTGACGAATAATTTCCTTTCCCAATTCTTCGGCTATAACAAAGGCATCTTGGCCGCACTGGCCGGTTTCCGCCGCTCCGGAAACGCAGATTTTGTATTTGGGATAATTATTTGTCATCGCTTTGTCTTAATTATAGCATAACTTCCTCGCCTAATGAAGGTATAACCGTCTCTACTGCCAACTCATCCCTTATCTTTTGCGCCAAAGGCAACATCTGGTCTTCTTCGCCCTGGACCAAAAAAACTTTCTTTAAACTTAACTTCATCGGTCGCAACCAATCCAAAAGTCGATTCTGGTCGGCGTGAGCTGAATAACCGGCGATTGCCCTAATCCGACATTTCACGGGAATTTCTTCGCCAAAAATTTTCACTGCTTTAACTCCTTCTAAGATTCGTCTTCCCAAAGAACCGTTAACCTGATAACTGATAAACAAAATGGTACTTTTGGAGTCAGATAAATAACGGCGTTCGTGGTGTAATATTCTACCGCCTTGCGACATTCCGGCGCCGGCAATAATAACTTTCGGGGCCGATACATCATTAATTTCTTTTGATTGTTCGGTGGTCAAAGCCAGTTTCAGGCCGGGAAAATTGAAAATCGCGTCCCCTTTTTTAAACATGGAAATCGCTTCTTGGTCAAAATAATTCGGGTTCTGGGAATATTTTTTGTAAACCGAGGTCAGTTTAATTGCCAAAGGGCTGTCAATAAAAATCGGCACCTTGGGGATGCGACCGTTTTCCACCAATTCGTTCAGTTCAAACAATAATTCTTGTGTCCGCTCCATGGCAAAAGCCGGAATCATCAAAACCCCGCCAGATTTAACCGTTTCCTCAATTGTGTCTTCAAGGATATCTTTTCGGACGGCTACGCCCTCATGAATTCGATTGCCATAAGTTGATTCAATTAGAGCATACTCTGCTTCTTTTATAATTTCTGTATCTCTAACCAGGGGTGCTGGCACATTGCCCAAATCGCCGGAAAAAACAATACGTTTGCCGTCGGCTGAAACTACGATAAAACTTGAACCCAAGATATGGCCGGCATCGTAAAATTCAATTTCGAGGCTGGCCAATTTAAATTTTTGATGATAGTCGATGGTTTTCCATAAAGCCATTACTTTATTAACGTCTTCTAAATTGTAAATTGGCATCAATTTCTTTTCTTCGGCTTCTTTTATTAAAAGATGTTCGGAATCAATTAAAAGTTGTTCACTAAAATCTCTGGTCGGAGGAGTGGAAAAAATTTCTCCCCGAAATCCGGCTTTGTAAAGTTGGGGCAGCCGACCGATATGGTCAATATGAGCGTGAGTGATTAAAACCGCCTCAATAGTCTTTGGGTCGTAAGGAAACGGTTCGTAATTGTGGCGTTCGCAAAAACTTGAACCTTGATACAAACCGCAATCAACTAAAATTCTTGTCGCTTGTCGCTTGCCGCTTGTCTCTAATAAATAATTAGAGCCGGTTATATTCTTAGCGCCGCCGTAAAAAGTCAATTTCATGCCATAATTGTATAAATTTTTAGACGAAAACACAAAAAAGCAAAGCCCTTTACAAATTTGAAAAAATATGCTATAAAGGAACTAGCGTAAAATTAATTTTTAAATAAGGGAGGTAAAGATGAGAAATGCAAAGATCGTCAAAGGAGAAATTTTTAATCTGTTTTTTCTTCTATTGGTCATTTATATCTGTGTTGGTGTCTTTTCTCTGCTTGCTGTGGCCATGGGAGAAGATGTCCCCTATATGCCATTTTGGCATGCGCCGTGGGGGTGGTTGTTGTGGTTGTTTAACTTTCTCGGGATTAATTGAGATTATTTAGGAGGTGATAGATGTATCATTGTAAAAACTGCGGATGTCAGGTCCAGCCGCGGACCACTAAGTGTCCGAATTGTGATGAAAACCCATATATTTTTTCTCGCGGTAAAACATTTACCAAGCAAGAAATGGAGGGTAGAAAGAAATTTTTTGACGCACTTTCAAAAACCCGCGCCTTGCTTCGCGACAAGTAGTACCATACCTATAGAAGGCTCTCCAAAAGAGAGCCTTATTTTTTATTTTTACAAATATTGGACTTGCGATGTCCAAAAAGTTAAAATAAAATAATTGGGACATCGCAAGTCTTATGCCTAAAATTATTCATCAGCAGAAAAAATGTATTGGTTGCGGCACTTGCGCGGCGGTCTGCCCGAAATTTTTTGAAATGAGCGAAAAAGACGGTTTGGCGGTTTTAAAAAATTCAAAAAAAGCCGGAAAAGATTTTGAATTAGAAATAGATAAAGTTGGTTGTATTAAAGAGGCAGCAGAAATGTGCCCCATGAAAATCATTAAAATACTTTAATAAAAGGCTTCGGTTTTTATAAAGTTTTCTTTGACGCCGTTCTTTTTTAACTCCTTCCATAAATCATTTACAAATTCAATTGGACCGCAAATAAAGAAATACTTACCCTTTAAGATTTTGAGTTGTTTTTTTATTGTTTTAACATTGAGCCGACTAAATTTTTTAATTCTTTTATCTTTAGTTTTTTCTCTGGTCAAAAGGTAAATTACTTTGAAATTGGGCGATGGGTCGGCAATTTTATTCAATTCTTTAAAAAAGATAATTTCTTTTTTTGTCTTGCTGCTGTAAAACAAAGTGATTTTGTTGCGTGATAACAAACCTCGATTAGCCCAATCTTTTATAATGCTGTAAAAGGGGGTAATGCCAATACCGCCGGCTAAAAAAACTATATTTTTCATTGATTCCTGGGGGTAAAAATTTCCAGCCGGAAAGCTAATGTTCATCCGTTCTCCTATTTTTAAATTATGTAAAGCTGAAGAAAAAGCGCCTAATTTTTTGATTGTTAACGCTAAAAATTTGTCTTGCGGAACACTGGAGATTGAATAAGCCCTAATCTTTCCTGCGGCCCGATTATCAAGAAAAGAAACCAAAGCAAATTGACCCGGCTCAAAAGAAAGAGTCGCGCTTTTAACAGGTGAAAATTTTAGAGTCAGCACTCCTTCGGCCTCCTTAATCTTTTGTTTAAGAACAAAAATATTATTTTGTCTCTTTATTTTTGAGGTAGTCATTAATTGCTTCTTTCAAGGCGTCCAGACCCAAAACCGAGCAATGAAATTTCAGTTCCGGCAAACCGCCTAATCTTTCAATAATTTGTTGGGGTTTCAAGTTAAGGGCTTTCTTTACGGCTATGCCGCCTTTTTCTGTGACCATCACCGAGAGCATTGAGGTGGCGGAGATGGCTGAAGCGCAGCCATAGGTGCGCCATTTACAATCTTTAATTTTCTGAGTTTTAGGGTCAACTTTAATCCAAAGCGCCATTATATCGCCGCATAAGGGATTTCCGGCAATTCCTTTTCCGTCATATTGATAATTTGTTTCGTCCAGTAAAACGTTTCGGGGATGAAAAAAATGGTCCTTGACTATTCCGGTATAAAGCCAAGATTTTCCTTTATTTTTCCCAATGACATCGCCGATTTTTTTGTTTTTTTTCTTTTTCACCCCGTTAGAAGTCTGTCTTTGTATAGCACCAAGCTAAATTCAGACAGAACTTGGTTTTTCTTTATACCCCGTTATTACCCAGCAGAAAAATTTTCAAGAAAATTTTTCTGCTAAAGACTTCTAACGGGGTTCATAATTGAATCGCCGATATTTTTCTTAGGTTTCCAACGACTTTCGGCAAAATTTTCAAAACATAATCTAAATCTTTTTTGGTGGTTTTTCTGCCTAAAGTCAGACGCAATGAGCCGTGAGCCAAGTCCTCCGGCACTCCCAAAGCCAATAAAACATGGGAAGGTGTCAGGTCGGTAGAAGTGCAAGCAGAACCAGTAGAGGTAGAGATTCCATATTGGTCAAGTTTTAAAACCAATGACTCGCCCTCAATGCCGTCAAAAGAAAGATTAATATTGTTCGGCAATCGTTTTTGAGAATGGCCGTTTAGCTGGCAATGGGGAATAAGTTTTAAAACTTTTTTAATAAAATAGTTGCGTAAATTTCTTAGTCGCTGGCCTTCTCTTTTTCTTAATTGCTCTGCCAGCTTCAGGGCCTCGCTAAAACCGACAATTAAAGCCGTATTTTCCGTACCAGCCCGCAAGCCCATTTCCTGAGAACCACCGACAATCAAAGGTTTAATTTTATAATCTTTACTTACATATAAACAACCAATACCTTTTGGTCCATAAATTTTTGAGCCGTTCAAGGTCAGTAAATCCACTCCTAATTCATCAACCCTCAAAGATGATGCGCCAGCTGCCTGACAAGCGTCGCTGTGAAAAGCCGGCAATAAATTTTCTCGGCGGAATTTTTTGATGATTTTAGAAATTTCTTTAATCGGTTGAATTGCTCCGATTTCGTTGTTGGCGTACATTATTGAAACCAGAATTGTTTTTCTGTTCAACGCTTTTTTTAATTCGTTAAGTTTAACAATTCCTTGCGAATCAACATTTAAATAAGTAATTTTAAAGCCCTCTTTTTCCAATCTTTTGGCTGATTCTAAAACTGCCTTATGTTCGATTTTGGAGACGACAATATGATTGCCTTGATTACAGTAGGCTTTGGCAATTCCATAAATCGCCATATTAGCTGATTCCGTGCCTGAACCGGTAAAAATGATTTCCTGAGACGATGCTCCCAAAATTCTCGCCACATCTTCTCGGGCTTTTTCAATTGCATTTTTCGCTTCCCGACCCAATAAATATAAAGAAGAGGCATTGCCATAAGCGTTTGTTAAATACGGCCTCATTTTCTGAAGCACCCTGGGGTCAATATAAGTAGTAGCTGCGTAGTCAAGATAAATTTTTTTCATAATCCTGATAACATCTTAACCCTACTTGACGAGCGAAATCAAAGGCTTTCAGATTCTTCAGCAATAGTTAAGGCCTTAATAATTTTAAGAAGGGTACATTATTGATATTTTTCTACAGTGAATTTATAAATTAGAATTTTTTCTTTTTGGGGATTAATTCCTCCTTTTCGGCAGGCGATAAAAATCTGTTTCTCAATAGTATCTACGCCTTCTAAGTCCGGCAGCAAGAGACCGGTTTTGGCAACAAAATGACCGTTGAAAACCACATCTCCGGAAGGAGAAAGCGGCGCGGTTTTGACAATTATCCCATATTTTTTGGGGTCTAATTCTTTGATATCTTTCACCAATTCAGGCTCGCTTAAAATATAAACCGTATAGGAAAGCTCGGGTAATTCCTCTTTTTTAAGCGGTCCAAATCGATAATCCTCGGTGGCAGCAGCAATGGCATTATAAATTACTTCCTCTGCAATATTTTTTCTGGTCGCTAAATAAGTGCCAATACAGCCTCTCAACTCCGTTCGGGGCAAGCCCCGCAGTTCACCATCCTTGTGGTGAGTTCGTCGAACCATTTTCTCAATGGTCACAAAAGTTCCAGCTTTTCTCTTAAGAAATCCATTGGGCAAATCTTCGGCCGAAGAAATAATTTTCCCTTCCAGGATAAAACTTTCAACAGTTGATTTAGCAAGCAAAACAAGTGGGTTCATAATTTAAAATTCGCTACTAAATATCCTACGCCGAATGGGCTTTCGTAAGATAAAATTTCGGGTTGCCACGCTAAACGTGGCTTTAATCCCGCTGAGCGGGATTGCCATTCATCCAAAATTCCCAGCATAAAACAAAACGACCGCAAACCACACTCACCGGCTTCAGGATATAATTCGTCTAATTTCAAAATTGTATTTATATTTTTCTTTTTCAGGGATTCTATCAGTTTCTCGTCAAATTTCGGTCCATCAGGATGAAAACCATAAGGACCGTCCGGCCTCAAACAGTGGGATAAATCGCCACTGGCTATAATACCAACTTTTGACTTTTTGACTAATTGACTAATTGACTTGTATAGTTTTTTCCCTTCTTCAAAATAAAATTTTGGCGATTCTATTCCAATTAAATAGGTTTTAATTTCACCCTTAAAATCTTTGGCTAAAAAGAATAAGGGAACATTAAAGCCCCAGTCAGGGTGAGGAGAGGAAATTATTATTGAATCAGGCCTGGTTTTTTTTAGTTTCTCGCCTAAAAATTTTAAACTCTCAATTGTTTTTTTTACCTTTTCCCAGTCTTCTTTTGAACCAACGTCAGGCAAAATTATCGGTGGATGAGGTGAAATTGCTGCAAAAATAATTTTTAGCATATTAATTTAAAATTAAATCCAAATTTTCCCCGCATTGTGGACATTTACCGTTTTTATCATAGCGGTGGATAATATAATTCATTCTATCAATGGCTACGGTCCCGCATTTTGGGCAAATTGTGTCTTCGCCTTTGTGGCCGGGAATATTGCCGGTATAAACGTATTTTAAACCAGCTTTTTTGCCAATTTGATAGGCCTTTTCTAAGGTTTTCACCAGTGTATCCGGCAGATTTTTTAACTGCCAGGAAATTGCTCCGGAAAATTGAGTGACGTGCCAAGGCGTTTCTTCGCCTAATTCTTTTTTGATAAAATTAGCAATGCCCTTAAAAGTTTTTTCATCATCATTCAAAGTGGGAATGACTAAAGTAGTTACTTCTACCCAAATTTTTTCTTGTCCTGAGCCGCGTCGAAGGGTTTTCATTCTTTTTAAAGTTTCTAAGACTGGCTTGAGTCGGCCGCCACAAACTTTCTGGTAGAATCCGTCATCAAAACCCTTTAAATCAACGTTGGCCGCATCTAAATAAGGAGCAATTAAATCTAAAGATTCTTTTGACTGATAACCATTAGTTACCCAATTGTTCTTTAATCTGGCTTTTTTGGCTAATTTCATCGTGTCCAAGGCGTATTCCAAAAAAATTGTCGGTTCGGTATAAGTATAAGAAATAGAAGGTGTTTTATTTTCCAAAGCCATTTTAACTATTTCTTGGGGCGATAAATCGTAAAAAGAAGAAATCGGCTTATTGGGTTTCGGGCCCTGGGAAATATCCCAGTTTTGGCAATTTAAGCAGCGAAAATTACAGCCTACGGTAGCAACTGAGAGTGAATAACTTCCGGGTAAAAAATGAAAAAAGGGTTTTTTCTCAATCGGGTCAACATTGATTGCCACGGCTTTACCATAGACCAAAGAATAAAGTTTGCCATCTTTATTTTCCCGCACCCCGCAAATCCCTCGTTGATTATTTTCAATCACGCAATAATGAGCGCAGTTTGTACATTGAACCTTCTTGTTGGGTAATTTTTTATATAAATAAGCCTCTTTCATAATTTGTAATTATACATGATTTGTAATTATATCATTAATTTAAGCGCTTACCACTTTACTTGTAAAGTCTACGATCGTAGACTTTACAAGTAAAGTGGTCGTATCTTGTTTATATTTTAATATTTCTTTCAAGATTTCAATATAAAAATTTTCAAGAAATTTAGGTAATTTGTTTTAGTGTGCCGGTTTTATTGATTTCAAAAATTTCCACATATTCAACCAATTGTAATTGTTTAAAACATTCTAATAATTCTTCTGGGATTTTGATCGTCCCCACCCAAACGCTTTTTTGTAAAAATTTTAATCCTAAATTCCCTAAAACCTCTCTCAGCCAATCTCTTTTTGGTCTTTCAATTTCGGGAATATCAAAAGTCACCACGATAAATCTATTATTTTTATTGTCTCTAAATCTTTTATCTTTAAATGATGAGGGGTCAGGTAGGGCGTTTTCTATTTTATTCTTTAAAATAATTAGACGATTCTTCCCCTTTAAAGTAAGACGAATGAGTTTTTTGTCTTTCTTCGGTATTTCTTTGATCAAACCATCTTTTTTAAGTCGATTTATCATTTCATAAAATCTTTGGCGTCGCTTCTTTTCTAAAAGAATTTTTTCTTTTTGTTTTTCTCGTTCAATTTGCCTTTGTCGTCGCTGTTTTTGTAATTTGAAGCGTTCATATTCGATTCTTAAAACAGAAGCGCCATAACCAGTATTTAAAAATGCTGTCAGCAAATCAGCTGCATCAATGGTGGCCTCACCGATAGTTTCTAATATTTGTAAAGTTTTCTCTCCCCACATTTTCTAAATCTAATTTCTAAATATAAATAGAAATCTCTTAAAATTAATTAAAACCGATCTTATTCAACTTGTAAAGTCTACGATCGTAGACTTTACAAGTTGAATATTTATCTAGACTATCATCT
>PFKY01000061.1:0-3172 GCA_002784365.1 Candidatus Wolfebacteria bacterium CG_4_10_14_0_8_um_filter_39_64
TGGTTTTGGTAGCGAGCTCCTGGTCAGCGGCCTTGCGAGCGTCACCGGTAATAATCTGTGTTTGTATTTCCAGTGTATTGTATTTATCCACGAAGGCGAGGAAGTCCTGCTGAGCAATCGTTCTTTCCCTAATAGTATTGGCATTAGTAATCTTTGTTATTAAATTATTCCCTCCATCAATTTTGTTTTTGAGTTCAGTGGTTTCGGTTTTTAATCTATCAATATCGGCTTGAACCGCCTGGATTTCGCTATCAGAGACCGCTGGCTGACAATTAAGTTTTTTAATTTTCACTAAAATCACTTTTAATTGTTCGCTATAAGAAAGCGATTTGCTTTTGGCGTTATAAAGATATTGCCATTCATTGACAAATTTTTTCACTTCATTAATTTGCTGTTGCTTTTCACTTTCGATTTCCAAGTCGGCCGCACTTTGATATTCCGACGGATAATATGAACTTCCGCTGCTCTCCTCTGACCCCTTCATTACTCCCACTCCTTCTTTGATTACGCGATTGATGACGGCGTTAATTAAAGCCGCAGTCCAAGATTGAATATTGGCCGCCCACTGGGTATCCGAAGTAATGGCGCTGGCCACTGCCACGCCAACCGTATCGCCCGGAGTGACAATTTCTTCTTTAATACAAGTGCCTTCTTCGTCCTGCTCTAGGCATTTTTTTACGCTTAAAAATCCTTTGCCAGCCAAAGCTTCTTTTTCTGCTGCTTCTTTGGCTAAGGCTCCTCTGGTTATCATCTCATCATGAATCATCAACATCTCTCCATAATAATTACCCTGGGGCTGCCAGGTCTCGTTATAAGCAATCCAGCCGCCTTTTTCAAAATCATTATAAAAATCTTCAATATTCTTAACAACGTCATCCAAAGTACAATCTATTCTCTGTTGAAATTGCTGGACTGGTAGAAGCGATATTTGAACCTGAAGCTTAAAAGGCGAACAAAGCTGGGCCAAGCCAACGTCTTTAATCACCTGGTCAAAAGCAATATTGGCGGCGTCTTTTAAAAAACCATCCCAGTCAGTGACAAATTTCGGCTGGCCGCCGCCCTGAATCCAGACAATCGTCTGGTCCACAATATAATCAATGATGCGTTTGGCAATTACATCACGCAGAGATTTCACCAAGTCCTCTTTCACCCAGCGGGCGATTTTCTCGGAGATGTCAGTTAATTTACCGCCAAGGTTTGCAGAGTCAAAAACAGGTATACCAGCTTCTGTTTTTTTGGGGAAAATTAAAATGCTGGTAAAAACAGAAACTGTCAAAAAGATTATTAAAGTTTTGTAGGCGATAATTTTCATGGTTATAGACCGACCTCCGCGGCTTTTTTATTTAACGCCTCTTGAATTATTTGGGCCCCGGAAATAAATTGTGGCAACTCTTGGGCAGCCAAATACCCTTTAATTGGATCTTCGGAACAATAACCCAATGTTTCATAAATTAAATTTCCTTTTTTAAAGTAAGTGATCATTTGTTTGTGGAGGGCGGTCCAATCAGATGAAACGCTGGTCCCTAAATAATCTTGGGCCGTGTTTTTGTAGGAAGCGGCAAGCCGAAGATTGATTGAATCTGATCTATAGGAAAGACAGTCCTGTTCCGCCTCCTGAATAATCTGTTCGGCTGATCTTTGATAATCGGAATTACCCAAGTGTTTCCGGCTGATATCCCCTATTATTTTTAAGTATTGTACTTTTGCCTCCAGAGAATTGTCGGTTGAAATTTTTAAATCTTTGTTTTCTACTGACGGATTAAAGAGGGCAGCCGGGTCTTGAATATTGACGAGCGCTTCCTGGATGAGTTGCTGGCTTTGTGGGTCGTTAGAGTCAAAACCTTGCCCTTGGAAAGGATTTTTTTCTCCCTGGTCAAGAATTTTCATTTGGCCAAACATAGTTTTGGCTACCAACTCAGTTAAATTAGTCGTATTTTTGTTTTCGGTTTTAGTATTAGTGCCGCCCTCAACCGGCGAATTGTCGGTAAGAGATTTAACCGTGTTTTCAACCCATTTCAGCGGATTTTGAACGAGGGGTTTTAATGCAGAAACATCATTGGTCTCATTAGGAAGCGAGGCAGGAACGGGATTTTTAATAATAAAGTAGGAGCCGATTAAACCCGCGCTTATAACCAAAACAATTGCCGCAATTTTAACGGGATTCATTAATATTTATTATACAATAATTAAACATCAAAACAATGTGGATAATTCCTTAATTTGCTTAATGTCCAAATTTTGCGGCCTGTCTTGAGGATTAATACCTGATTTTTCTAATTTTTTGGTAATACCTTCTTTGGTTATTGTCATAGTCACAGTTAAATTGTTAAGTATCGTCTTTCTTGGCTGTTTAAACAGGATTTTAACTATTTTGTAATAATTTTCCATGCGTTGTCTCTCCACGCTATGACATGTCATAGCGTCGGCCAACGTGCTTAATTTAATTATAGCCGAATCTACATCTGGTCTCGGTTTAAAATCTTCTGCCGGAATAAAATCAATAATTTCCGGCTTGGCCCAAAATTGAACGCTGGCGGCGAGTAAATTCATTTTTGGCGATTTCGCAATTATTCTCTCCGCCACTTCTTTCTGAATAGTTAGGACAATCAGGGAAGGTTTATTTTCTAATTCAGAGATAATTCTTAAAAGATGGCCAGTGATGTAATAAGGAATATTGCCTGCAATTTTATAGTCGTTGGTTGTTAGTTGTAGGTTGTTAGTTAATTTCGGCAACGCTTTCAATGCGTCACCTTCGACTATCTCTACCATTATCTCTTTATCCTTCATTTTCTTATCTTTATCTTTCATTACTTCATTATAGAAGCAGGGTGGCGCTTCCCTGTAGGGAAGCGCCACCCTGCTTCTTAAAATCTCTATTAACTTTTTGTCTTTTTCAATCGCAATAATTTTAAATTTCTTAACTTCTGAATTTCTGAATTTCTGAATTATTTCTTTTGTCAATTCTCCGTGTCCCGCTCCAATTTCGATAATCACATCGCCAGATTTTAAATCCAACGCTTCAACAATTTTCCGCAACTTTCTTTTGTTAACTAAAAAATGCTGTCCTAAATATTTCCCCATTTCTCTTCCTGCGTTTCCCTGTAGGGAAGCGCAGGTTACTTAAACTTTCTTAAATAGGTCATCCTTGGCCACTTGATTCCGGCAAAATAGT
>PFKY01000061.1:3204-5341 GCA_002784365.1 Candidatus Wolfebacteria bacterium CG_4_10_14_0_8_um_filter_39_64
CTTTCTTCTACCTTTTTATTTTTATAAAAATCATATTTACTCCTATAATTTCTATAATTTAACAGACTTTTCTTAATCGCACTAATAGTCCCCGGCGAAATCCATAAAATTTCTCCGATTTCTTTATAGGTTTTCCCCTGTTTTAATAAAAAAATCACAGTTAATCTCCTAACAATATTTTTCTTTTCTGTTTCGCTTAACAGATTATTTAAGAAATTCGCCAATCGTTTTTCTAACTTTGATTTTTCAACATTTTTTAAGAATACTCTCCAAAGATAATTTTCCCATTCTTTTCGCGATTTAAATTCATTAATATTTTTCATATATTCAAATTTTAGATAAAATTTATCTTAGTATTATTCCACTCTTATTATCTCACTTTTATTCTTTCACTCTTTTTCGTATTTCCCTATCCTTTCAATCACTTCCCTATAGGGAAGTATGGAAAGGATAAAAATTTAAACTTTTAAATAATTTACTCCCTTTCTCTTACTCGGTATTGGAAGGCTTCGGCTAAATGATTGGCATTTATCTTTTCAGATCCTTCCAAATCAGCAATTGTTTGGCTGATTTTTAAAATTCGGTAATAACCGCGGGCTGAGACAAAAGATTTTTCCAAAATATTTTTTAAGAAATTTTCGGCGCTCTGGTCAAAATTCAGAGATTCATCAACCTGTTTTGAACTGAGTTCAGAGTTAAGATGAATTTTTGGTTTGATTTTAGAAAAGCGTTCTTTTTGAATTTCTCTTGCCTCTTTCACTTTAGTTCTTATTTTTTCAGTTAAACCTTCATTGCGGGTTTTGTCTCTTAAATCCTCTATTTTTACCCGCGGCACCTCAATTTGGATGTCAATCCGGTCAAGTAAAGGACCCGACAATTTTTTCTGATAGCGAAAAACTTCATTGGCGCTGCAACGGCATTCTTTTTCAGAATCGCCAAAATAACCGCATGGGCAGGGATTCATTGCCGCCACCAGAGAAAATTTTGCCGGAAACATTAAAGTATTTTTTGCTCGAGAAACGCAAATTTGACCGCTTTCTAATGGTTGGCGCAAGGCTTCCAAAAGGTCTCGGCGGAACTCCGGAATTTCATCCAAAAACAAAATGCCCCGATGAGCCAAACTGATTTCTCCAGGTTTGGGATTAGCGCCGCCACCAATAATAGAAACCGGCGAAGCGGTATGGTGGGGCGACCGAAAAGGACGAAAATTCAAAAAAGTATTTTCTTTGAGAAAACCAGCCGCGCTGTAAATTTGAGTAATCTCAATTGCTTCCTCTAAAGAGGGCGAAGGTAAAATTGAAGCCAAGGCCTGAGCCATCATTGTTTTGCCGGCTCCGGGCGGTCCAGTCATTAGTAAATGATGACCGCCGCTGGCCGCCACTATCAAAGCTCTTTTGGCATTTTCCTGGCCTTTGATTTCTGAAATATCAACCAATGATTGGTCCTGGCCCGGTTGAAATTCAGTAATCGGCTGCTCTTTAATTAATTGCCTTCCTTCCAAGTGATTAATTATTTCTTCAAGATTGTTGACCGGAATAATTTTGACACCCTGGATAACCGCCGCTTCAACTGCATTTTGCTTCGGTAAAAATAAAAATTTGAAATTTAATTTTTCGGCCAATCGGCTGATGTTTAAGGCGCCGCTGACTGGCCGCAATAACCCCTCCAAAGAAAGTTCGCCCACAAAAATTTTATCCCGGGTTTCAAAATCCTTTATTTGTTTGGTGGCCAAAAGATAACCGATGGCAATGGCTAAATCGTACTGGGAGCCGGTTTTTTTAATGTCAGCCGGCGCCAGATTAACCGTGATTTTCCGGTTTTCTTTGGTCGGCGGCTTGATACCGCTGTTTTTTAAGGCGGAACTAACCCGTTCTTTGGCTTCGTTTAAGGCCTTATCAGCCAAACCTACAATATTAAAAGAGTGGAGACCAATATTAATATCAGTTTCCACTTCTATTAACTTGGCATCAATGCCTTCTAATTCGGCTGAATAAACCTTGGAGAAATTTTTCATAATATTAGCACAGCTTCTTTTTACATTCTTTGCACAATCTTGATTCCGGAGCAAGTTTCAGTATATCTAAAGAAATTTTTTTGCCGCACTTCTCGCAAACGCCGTATTTTTTCTTTTCTATTT
>PFKY01000001.1 GCA_002784365.1 Candidatus Wolfebacteria bacterium CG_4_10_14_0_8_um_filter_39_64
CAGCTGACTTCAGCCGAATTATTTTTTACCAAAGAAAAATTAAACAAGGATAATTTACCCCAAGAAAGAAATTTTGACATTATCTCGGTTTTTGTCGGTTCAAACATTGATAAAGAAGTCATTAATGCTTTCCCTAATTTAAAATTGATCGCCACTCGCTCCACTGGTTTTGACCACATTGACTTAAAAGCTGCCAAAGAAAAAAATATTCCAATTGCCTATGTGCCGGGCTACGGCGACAACACCGTAGCGGAATTCGCTTTCGGCTTGATTTTAAATCTCTCCAGAAAAATTTATACCGGCTTTGACCAGATTCGGGAAACCGGCAGCTTTTCTCTGGAAGGACTGCGGGGTTTCGATTTAAACAACAAAACCATCGGCATAATCGGCACCGGCCGCATCGGCCGCTATATGGTCAAAATCGCCAAGGGTTTTGGCATGAAGGTCATTGCCTTTGACGTTAAACCCGATGAAAATTTTGCCAAAGAAATGAGTTTCCAATACCTGTCCCTTGATGATGTTTTGGTCCAATCCGACATTATCTCTCTTCACGTTCCCTATATGAAAGAAACTCATCACCTAATTAATTCGCAAAATATTTCCAAAATAAAAAAAGGCGCTTTATTGATTAACACTTCGCGGGGCGCCGTGGTGGAAACCGAATCTTTAATCAGGGGATTGAATGAAAAAATTTTAGGGGGCGTCGGCTTGGATGTTTTGGAAGAAGAGGGCGCGATTCAAGATGAGAAAACTTTGATTTTATACGGCCGACCCGAAGAACACGATTTGAAAACTCTTATTCAAAACCACGTTTTAATCGATATGCCCAATGTGATTATCACGCCTCACAACGCTTTCAATACTCAGGAAGCGCTCCAGAGGATTTTGGACACCGACTTAGAAAATATCAAAAGCTTTATTGAGAAAAACCAACCAACCTATTCAGTATTATAAAGTCAATAAATCTCACTCTTACTTTTACTTCATCTCCTACTTATTGTCTTTCCCATTTTAGACAAGTCTTTCACGATCGTGAAAGACTTGTCTATCTAATATATTGTTTATGACTTTTACAATTTTAATGAGTCTCTAAATAAATCTGTACGAGCAAACCACTCATTCGGCGATAAAAAACTATGTTTCCAAAGTGTGCTATCAGTAGAACTTACCTGATTATTATTCAAAACCATTACATCGCGATAGTAACCATTGCGATTATAGTAGCAATCAGCAATATCTGTTTCGGTAAGATTAAGTATTTTATCTTGATTTTTTGAGTAATCAAGAATAATTAAACCTCTTTGAGTTAATGATTGAGCAATATTCCAAGATGAATGCCAATGAGAAAAATCTGGCGTAGAGGTGGCATTTATTGGATAAATTATTGAAATTTGATTTTATTCTTCTTGTTCAATTACAAAATAAATATCAGTAATTTCAGTATCGCTTCCAGTTGTATTTCCATAATTATTTATCCAAACAGCGTCATAGCCAACATAATTATCAGAAGTAGCACCATATATTCGCGGACAAGGTTCGCTAACACAAGAAAAAATATCAATATTTTGAGGAGTTTGACCACAATGATTTGTAATCCAATTATCAGCAACGTGATAAGTCATTGTTTTAGTTTCAGCGTCCCACGATTTTGAACCGTCCGGATAGATAATATCCATCCAACCACCATTACAAGCCATAAGGACATTACCATAAGGCGCATAAGGAATTAAATTATTTTCTGTTTTAATTTTCAAAGTCCAACCTTTGTTAGTATTTATTAAACTTAAGGGTTCGGTTTCTTGAATTAGAGAAGCGCGTGGAGACCAAGCAAATGTTTCAGAAAAACTTGAACCTTCTGTTTGAGAATAGAGAA
>PFKY01000068.1:0-1890 GCA_002784365.1 Candidatus Wolfebacteria bacterium CG_4_10_14_0_8_um_filter_39_64
CGAGAGTAAAAGTTTCAAAATAATATAAAATTATGGCAAAAATTTTAGGCATAGATCTTGGTACAACTTTTTCGGCTATGGCCGTGGTTGAAGGAGGCGAGCCGAAAATTCTGGAAAATCACGAAGGCAATCGCACCACTCCTTCAGTGGTGGCTTTAAGTAAATCCAACGAACGCTTGGTTGGGCTTTTAGCCAAGCGTCAGGCGGTAGTCAATCCCAAAAATACCATCTCTTCGGTTAAGCGCTTGATTGGTCGCAATTTTGACGACCCGGAAGTTCAGCGGGATAAATCCTGGCTGCCCTTTGACATTCAGAAATCAGCCACCGCTGGAGTAGAAATCAAAATGGGAGATAAGTGGTATAAACCGGAGGAAATTTCCGCCATGGTTTTAGCCAAATTAAAAGCCGATGCCGAAGCAAAACTTGGCGAGAAAATTGAAGAGGCGGTGATTACAGTGCCGGCTTATTTTGATGATTCGCAAAGGCAAGCGACCAAAAACGCCGGTGAAATCGCCGGATTAAAAGTTCGAAGAATTATTAATGAACCAACCGCTGCAGCTTTGGCGTACGGTCTTAATAAAAAGAAAGACGAACAAATCATTGTTTATGATTTCGGCGGCGGCACTTTTGACATTTCAATTTTAGACGTGAGTGCGGACACGGTGGAAGTAAAAGGCACGGGCGGCGACACGCATTTGGGCGGCGACGATTTTGACAGAAAAATCATTGAATACTTGGTGGGCGAATATAAAAAACAGGAAGGCATTGATATTTCTAAAGACCCGTTGGCCTTACAGCGCCTGAAAGAAGCAGCCGAACGAGCCAAGCATGAACTTTCAACCGCGTTTGAAACAGAAATCAATTTACCGTATATCACTTCGGACGCTTCCGGTCCTAAACACTTTCTCTTTAAATTAACCCGCGCCAAACTGGAAGAATTGGTCAAACCGGAAATTGAGCGGTCCATTGAATTGGTTAAAAAAACTTTGAGTGAAGCCGGTTTCAAAATTTCCGATATTGACGAGGTGGTTTTAGTCGGCGGTCAGACCAGAATGCCGGCCATTCAGGAAGCGGTTAAAAAGTTTTTTGGCAAAGAACCGCACAAAGGCATTAATCCCGATGAAGTGGTGGCAGTCGGCGCCGCAATTCAGGCCGGTATTTTTCAGGGCGATGTCAAAGACATTTTGCTTTTGGATGTCACGCCTTTAACTTTGGGAATTGAAACTTTGGGCGGAGTAGCCACGCCGATTATTGAAAAAAATACCACTATTCCGACGGCCAAATCCCAAGTTTTTTCCACCGCGGCTGACAGCCAGACCTCAGTGGAAATTCACGTTTTACAAGGCGAACGGCCCATGGCTAACGACAATAAAACCTTAGCCAGATTTATTCTGGACGGCATTCCGCCTTCCCCCCGAGGCCTTCCCCAGATTGAAGTGACTTTTGATATTGACGCCAACGGCATTTTAAACGTTTCGGCCAAAGATAAAGCTTCGGGGAAAAGTCAGTCAATTAGAATTGAGGCCTCAACTCAGCTTTCCAAAGATGAAGTGGAGAAATTAAAACAAGAAGCAGCTAGCCATGCCGAGGAAGACAGAAAAAAGAAAGATTTGGCTGAAGCCCGCAATCAGGCGGAGCAGATGATTTATCTGGCGGAAAAATCATTGAAAGACGCCGGCGAAAAAATTTCTCAGGAGATCAAAGAGAGTGTTAATCAAAAAATTGAAGCGTTAAAATCAGTCAAAGACACTGATAATATTGAGACCATCAAATCAGCAATGGCAGAATTATCAATGGAGCTTCAAAAAATCGGCCAGTCGATGTATAATCAAGGAGATGGAAGACAGGGGACTGCTCAATAAAACAACAGACGAAATTGAAGCCGATAGG
>PFKY01000068.1:1898-2332 GCA_002784365.1 Candidatus Wolfebacteria bacterium CG_4_10_14_0_8_um_filter_39_64
TGAGGTTTTTTTTGTCAAAACTTTCTGGATAGTTAATTTGATTATTTTCCTGGAAACTTTAGGATTTTTAGCGCCGTTTTACGATAACCTTTCAAAAATCCTCGGCCTCGGAACTTTAATCAGTTTTTTGATTTTTCTTTCGGGAGTTTATGTCGGTCGGGCTGAACTGGAAAATATGTTAAAGATAAAATTCTGGCGGATTAGCAAAAAGACCTTGCCGAAAGCCATTGCCGGTCTGGCTTTATTTAGCAGTATTATTTATGTGGGAATGATTGGTTTTGGAGAAAAAGAATTTTTTATCCCGCAAGCCACCTTTACAAAGATTGTTAAATTTGTTCCAGGTATTGACCTCTCGTTGCCGGTTGAAACATTGATTAGAAATTTAGCAGTCAACCAAATTGAGGGTAATGATCAGCTTAAACTTTTGCCTGAAT
>PFKY01000068.1:2347-2712 GCA_002784365.1 Candidatus Wolfebacteria bacterium CG_4_10_14_0_8_um_filter_39_64
TATGGTATTATGGTGGAAAAATTTACCAAGCTTCCGGAAAATGTTAGATTATTTGCTCCGGTCGCCATAGCCGCCTTAATCTTTTTAACCATTGTCAGTCTCTCGTTGCCTATCCGATTGATAACAACGGTTTTAGCATTTCTCATTTATGAGATTTGCTTGGCTTTAGGTTTTAGTACGATAATGTTGGAAGGTAAGAGCAGGGAAATTATTATATTAAAATAGAATTATGGCAAAGGATTATTATAAAATTCTCGGCATTAATAAGAATGCTTCGGAAGAGGAAATAAAAAAGGCCTTTCGTGGTCTGGCTCACAAATATCATCCGGATAAAGGCGGTGACGAAAAGAAATTCAAGGAAATCA
>PFKY01000042.1 GCA_002784365.1 Candidatus Wolfebacteria bacterium CG_4_10_14_0_8_um_filter_39_64
CGCCGGATAAGATATAGAGATATTAAAAATCTTTTCTCAGAAAATTTTCTTTCCCCTTAACCCGCTTCGCTCGCCCAGCGCGCTCGCTCGCTTGTTCCTCGGCTCGCTCTCTCGCTCGCTTCTGCTCGCTCGAACCATGCCCGTTCGCCTGCGCAGGTTTCGGAGAAAAGAAAATTTTCTGCGTATTCGCTCGAAAAGATTTTTAATAAGGGGCGGTGAAAAATGATATTGGAAGATAAAGTGTTTGTTTTAATAGATAATTTGAAAATTAATTATGAAGAAGAGGGAAATGGCAAACCCTTGATTTTACTTCATGGCTGGAAAAACGATTTAGAGATATGGAATGGTATTGTGCCATTATTAAATGATTATCGGGTAATTAGGTTAGACCTGCCTGGCTTTGGTAAATCAGATTTGCCGCCTCGAGCGTGGAATGTTTCTGATTATGCGGAGTTCCTTAATAAATTTTTAGAAAAGTTAAATATTCCAAAAATTGTTCTTATTGGTCACTCTTTTGGGGGACGGATAGTCATAAAATTCAGCGTCCTCTATCCAGAAAAAGTCTCTAAATTGACTTTGGTTGATTCCGGAGGTGTTAGATTGAAAAATCTCAGAAAATTCTTTGCTTTTATTTTAGCCAAACTTGGCAAAGTATTTTGGTTATTACCTTTTATCAGAGAAAAAAGAGATGAAATTAGAGAAAAATTTTATAAAGCACTAAAAGCCAAAGATTATTTAGAAAAAAATCGGATTTTAAGAGAAACATTCCTAAAAGTAATCAAGGAAGATTTACGGGGAGAATCTCAACAAATAAAAATCCCGACCTTAATTATTTGGGGGGGAAAAGATTTTATAACCCTGCTTAAAGAAGGAAAAATTTTGAAACAATCCATTAAAAATTCGCGATTAGAAATAATTAAAGATGCCACCCATTGGCCGTTTTTGGAAAAAGAAAAAGAATTTTTAGAAATTTTAAGAAGATTTTTGGAGAATAAATAAAATTAAAAATGTTGTCAAAAATAAAAACCTTACTTTATATTTTTCAGCTGGCGGAGTACGATATTTTATTTTTTAAAAATTGGGTAAAAAAACATCCTGATTTAGAAAATTATTTAAAAATAAAAAAAGAGCCGGTTTGGACTTTCAAAGCTAAATTGATTTTTGTCTTGGCAATTTTATTTTCGCCTTTTTATTTGATTTTCCCGGATAAACTTTATTACTCATTAATTTTGAGTTCTAAGTTTATTAAACCATTAGAAACGTTTATTGTTTTTATTTTTGCCCAGAAAACTAAATCCAAATTAAAAAGGCGTAAAGATTTAGTCAAAATTGGCATTGCCGGCAGTTACGGAAAAACCACTACCAAGGAGTATCTGGCGGCGATTCTTTCTTCAAAATACCGAATTTTCAAAACGCCGGAAAACATCAATACTTTATTGGGAATTATCAAATTGATTTTAAAAGAACTGGATGAGAATTATCACATTTTAATTACAGAAATGGCGGCTTATAAAAAAGGCGATATTAAAAATCTTTGTAAAATGATAAAACCGGAAATAAGAATTTTAACCGGATTAAACACTTCTCATTTAGAGCGTTTCGGCTCTTTGGAAAATACTATCAGGGCAAAATTTGAAATAGTTGATAATTTATCGCAGCAAAGTCGGGTCTTTTTAAACGCCGATGACGCAATAGTCTTTAAAAACTGTCAACAATTTTTTAAGGGTAAGCCGGAATTTTATGGATTAAATCCTGAAATTGAAAAAGTTTTTGAAGCAAAAAACGTAAGAGTTTCAAAAGAAGGAATAGAATTTGAAATTTTTAAAAATAAAGAATTTTATTTCAACGCAGAAGCCAAAGTTTTTGGCAGACATCAATTAGAACCGATTCTTTTAGCTATTACCGTGGCCGACAAACTGGGATTTAACAAAGAAGAAATTTTAATCGGTCTTAGAAACATAAGGCCTTTGCCGCGCCGGCTTTTTCTCAAAAGAACCGAGGCAGGAATCATTGTTATTGATGATAGTTATAATATTTCCAAAAACAGCGCTGAGGCGGCTTTAGAATTTTTAAAAGAAGCATTTCCTGAAAAAAGAAAAATAATCGTCACCGCCGGAATATTAGAGCAAGGAGAGAAAAAATCAGAAAACAACAAATGGCTTGGCAAAAAAATAAAAGGAACAGCTGATTTGGTTTTAATGACGAAAAACTCTAATCTTGAATTTCTGATTGATGGATTAGAAATTCCCAAAAATGAAATTTTGGAGTATAATGAAAAAATAGAAAGCCAAAAGCAAAAAGCGATTATTTTTGATGATGCCCAAGAATTGAATATTAATTTGTCCAAAATTTTAAAACCAAATGATGTAGTTTTAATTTTTCCTTATGATTTACCAGCCCACTATTACTGACCCGTCTGCCGGTCGGGCAGGAAAATTAAACATCGGCGTGTTTTTTGGTTCACGTTCTCCGGAACATGATATTTCAATCATCACCAGCCAGATGGTTATTGAAGCATTGAGCAAAATCGATAAATACAAAGTCATACCGGTTTACATAGATAAGGAAGGAAAATGGTTAATTTCAGAAAAATTAGCCAGCATTGAATTTTTCAGAAAATCAGATTTTGAGAAAAATTTGGAGAAAATAGACGATTTTTTACTGGATATTGACGGCTCAAAAGGATTTTTGAAATTTTATCCCAAGAAAAAAGGAATTTTTTCAGGTGCTGAGCCGATTATTATTGATGTAGCCTTCCCGGCGCTTCACGGGTCATATGGGGAAGACGGTACTATTCAGGGTCTTTTTGAAATGTTAAGTGTGCCTTATGTGGGCTGTGGAGTTTTGGCTTCGGCTTTAGCGATGGATAAAATTATCTCCAGAGAAATTTTGGAAAAAAGGGGATTTTTAATCGTTCAAAATATCTGGTTTGGTAAAGATGAATTTAATAAAGATAAAGAAAAGATTTTGAGAGAAATTGAGCAAAAAATACCATATCCGTTATTTGTGAAGCCAAACCGGCTTGGTTCCAGTATCGGCGTTTCAAAAGTGAATAATCGAAAAGAATTAGAATTTGCGATTGAAGTCGTCTTCCAGTTTGATGAAAAAGTAATTGTTGAAGAGACAGTTCAAAATTTAATGGAGGTAAATTGCGCGGTAATTGGCAACGATGAATTAATTGTTTCTTTGCCGGAACAACCGCTTTACAAACAAACTTTCCAGACATTTGAAGAAAAATATCTGACCAAAGGCGGAACCATTAAAAAAGGGACAAAAAGAAATATCATTCCCGCTCCTTTGCCAAAAGAGAAATTGGAAGAAATACAAGATTTGAGCAAAAAAGCTTATCGGGTTCTGGGATGTTCAGGAATCAGTCGGGTTGATTTTCTGGTTAATATGAATTTAATGAAAATTTATGTTAACGAACTTAATACTTTGCCGGGAACCTTACACTTTCATCTTTGGGAAGCATCGGGCATCTCAAAACAAGAGTTAGTTGATAAACTGATTATTTATGCTTTGGAACGGTTTAATAAAAATAAAAATTTGATTTACGCTTTCGGTTCTGATTTATTAAAACAATCCTAATATGAAATATATTCTTAAGCAACTGGCAAAATTGACGATTTGGCGGTTTCAGCCGCAGGTGATTGCCATCACGGGCAGCGCGGGAAAAACCTCGGCTAAAGAGACGATTTTTGCGGTTTTATCCGCCTTGGGCGGATCCGCCTTGGCCGGAAAAAATCACCGCCGGGTCAGAAAATCAGGCGGTAATTTAAATAATGAATTGGGAATACCACTGACAATAATCGGCGATTGGTCGGAAGAAGAATTAAAATTGGTCAGTCGGGACACGCCGGCAGGTGAGAAAAAAATAAAAAAATTACTTTTTTGGTTCAAGTGTATAATTTCCGCGTTGTTCCGCGTATTGTTTCAGCGTCGTTCCGCGTATCCCGAAGTTTTGATTTTGGAATACGCGGCTGACCGGCCGGGTGATATTGAATATCTTTTGGAAATTGCCAGGCCTTATGTCGGAATTATCACAACCATCGGTGAAATCCCTGTCCATGTGGAGTTTTTCAGCGGACCGGAAGCAGTAGGTCAGGAAAAATCCAAATTAACGGAAGCTCTTCCAGCTAATGGTTTTGCCGTTTTAAATTTTGACAATGAAACCGTGATGAGAATGAAGGAACAAACCCGGGCTCGGGTTATTACTTTTGGTTTTAATGAGGGGGCGGATGTTAAAATCAGTAATTTTGAGAATCATTCTGAAGATGAAAAACCTTTCGGCATTTCTTTTAAACTTGAATACGGCGGCAGTTTTGTTCCGGTCATTTTAAAAAATGCTTTTGGAAAGGCCCAGGCCTACGCGGCCGCTATCTCGGCTTGCGTTGGCTTGATTTATGATTTAAATTTAGTGGAGATTGTTGAGGCAATTCTGAAAAATTACTCGCCAGCCAAGGGAAGAATGAATTTGTTGAGGGGAATAAAGAATACTCACATCATAGATGACAGTTATAATGCTTCGCCGCTTTCAATGCAGGAAGCGCTTGAGACAATCTGCGAACTTCCGTCAAAAAGAAAAATCGCGGTTTTGGGAGACATGCTGGAACTGGGCAAATATTCAATTGAAGCCCACGAAGCAGTTGGTCGCTTGGTTGCTCCGATAGTCGACATTTTGGTGACAATCGGCCCGCGGGCAAAATTCATTGCTGAATCGGCTAAAAATAGTGGCCTCGCTGAGAATAAAATTTTAACTTTTGATACAGCTGCTGAAGCAGGTATAGCAGTTCAGAATTTAATGAAAACAGGCGACTTAATACTCATAAAAGCTTCGAGAGCGGTAGGGTTGGAAAAAGTAGTGGAAGAAATAAGGGAGCAGTAAATCTTTTCTCAGAAAATTTTCTTTTCCCTCAACCCGCTTCGCCCGCCCCAGCGTGGCGGGCTCGCTTGTTCCTCGGCTCGCTCCTCCGACGCGCCTTTGGCGGTCGGAGATCATGCCCGCTCGCCTGCGCAGGTTTCGGAGAAAAGAAAATTTTCTGTTTTACGAAAAGATTTTCTGCTAAAATGGAAAGTGGGTATTGTAATTTAGGTTTATGCCGCTTTCGTCTAGTGGTTTAGGACACGAGCTTCTCAAGTTCGGAACATGGGTTCGATTCCCATAAGCGGCACAAATTTTTATACGGGGTCATCTATGTAACCCGGGTTCGAATCCCGGTGGCGGCACAATGGCTAAAAAAACTAAAGGCTTTTGCAATGATTGCGGAATGCCGTCTGTTTACCATATTCAAACCTGGTTAGATGAATTAACAGACCGGTTTTTACAATGCCTGCCTTCTTTTAAAAAACTTGAATTATTTTTTGGTGTCTTATTGGAAAAGTTTTTTATTTTTTTTAAATTAGCTTCGCTGAGAGATGATTTTACTTCTTCCGATATCCAATTAAAATCAACCTGCTTTATCAATGAAGCCAGAAAAAGAGGAATAAAATTTAAGGCCCTTTATGGGCCTTTTGGTTATACCAATCATTTCCGGGCTGAGATAAACGGAAAAATTTTTAGGTTTGAAAGTTTGCCAATCGCGGATTTCGCCAGCCAACAGAAAGTCCAATTGATTGACGATAAAGAACGGACAAAACATCTCCTCAAAAAAGGAAATTTTCCCGTTGCCGATGGCAAAGCTTTCTGGTTTTGGCAGAGAAAAAAAACCGTTGAATTTGGAGTTCGACTCGGTTTCCCTTTAGTAGTTAAGCCGCGCAGCGGTTCTGTAAGCAGGCACGTTAGTACAAACATCCAAAATATTGATGAATTCAAACATGCAATTGATAAAACAATAATTTATTCGCCAACTTTTATGGTGGAAAAATTTATCCCTGATACGTTCGTTTACCGGGCTACAGTCGTTGATTTTGATTTTGTTGCCTGTGTTAAACAAATAGCCGCCAATATTACAGGTGACGGCGTCTCGACCATCAGACGACTCATTGATAAAAAAAATAATGATTCTCGCCGGGGTGAACCCCATCAAAAAGAATTCACTCTTTATCGAATAGTTGAAGCAGAAAAAGGGTATGATTTTTCTGCCATTCCCCAAAAAGGAGAAATCGTCTATCTTCAAAAAGACCCTTTCCTGAAATTGGGCGGCGATCTGATTGAGGTAACCCCGCAAGTTCACCCTGACAACACTCAATTATTTCGTGAGATTGCCAAGTTTTTTGACATTCGGCTGGTGGGTATTGATTTTTTGGCTCAAGACATTTCTGATTCCTGGAAAAATCAGCTGTGCGCTGTTCTGGAATTAAACAGCGCTCCCTGCATCGAATTACATCATTTTCCGTCTTCCGGCACGCCGCAAAATGTGGCCGGAGCGGTTGTTAATTTATTTTTAAAATACTATCTGTAAATCCCATGAACCCCTTAATTTATATTTTCGTAATTTTATTACTGTTATTTCTGAATGTTTCCATGGTCTTACTTTTTGTCCTCGCCTTTGATTCCATATGGCGAGGCCACGATTTAGCCACCAGCCAGCGGGCAATCAAAGCTCTTATTAAGATTATTTCCCGGCATAAACCTGATGCAAAAAATTTTTATGATTTGGGATGCGGACGGGGGACGCTCGTTTTAGCCGTCAAAAGAAGGTTGCCATGTCTTAGGGTCTATGGTATAGATAATAATGAGATAAGAATTTTTTTTGCGAGATTGAAATCCATATTTTTGGGGCAAAAAATAAACCCCGTTAGAAATGTCATTTCTAACGGGGTAAACTTCAAAAAACAAGATATTTTTGAGACGAATTTGGAAAATGCCGATATTGTTTATACCTATCTCCGGTACGATTTAATGCCGCTACTCGAGAAGAAATTGCAGGACGAATTGAAACAAAGCGCAATCGTTATAACCAATACGTCAAATTTTCCCAACTGGAAGCCGATAGAAAAAATTATTACTTACCCGAAAGTTTCCAAAATGCCGGATTTTGAAACACTATTCGTTTATATTAAAAAATAATGTTTTCCAACGTAATTAAAGATAGATATCTAAGAGTAGTAGCGGGTCTAAGTCTGTTAATTTTACTTGTGACAGCGCTGATTTTTTATTTAAGGCTTGGTTCAGTGACAACGCCTTTGATTATTCATTTTGACGCTTACAAGGGTATTGATTTTTTGGCTGGTAGAATTGAGGTATTCGGGGTTTTGCTTTCCGCCTTAGTGATAATTTTAATTAACTTATTCTTGGCCGATTTCCTTTACAGCCGCGAACGGTTTCTCTCTTATATTTTCGGTTTTGTAAGTTTAGAATTGACAGTCTTGATTTTAATCACGATTGGTGTTATTATTTCAGTGAATTAACATGTCTTTTGCCATTATCCAAACCCCGTATAACAGCAAAGCTGTATACGGGGCAAGCCGGCTAAAACAATATGAGTAAATTTGCGATTATACAGACGGGGGGCAAGCAATACAGAGTGTCTCCGGGACAAAAAGTCAAAATTGAGAAAATAGAAGGCGCCCAAGACGCCATTTTAAGTTTTGACAAAGTCCTTTTAATCGGCGATGGCGATAATATTAAAGTCGGCACGCCTTATGTTGAAGCTGCAAAAGTTGAAGCCAAAATATTAAAACAAGGGAGAGACAAAAAGAAAATCGTTTTCCGTTATCACTCAAAAACCCGCTATCGCAAGAAAAAAGGCCATCGACAACATTTTACGGAAGTAGAAATTTTAAACCTTAAATCTTAAACCTATATTCTTCGTTCTAATGCTTGTCCCAATGTTTCTTCGTCGGCAAATTCTATTTCTCCGCCTGTGGGGATACCCCGACCTAAACGGGTGATTTTTTTGGCAAAAGATGAGAGTTCTTTGGCAATCATTGAGGCGTTAAGGTCGCCGAAGGTCGTCGGATTAATGGCAATGATAATTTCTTCAGCCTGACCACCTTGCTTTTTTATCCAATCCTTTAAATGATTTAATCGGAGTTTTTGGATGCTTTCCAAAACGCCGGTTTTGGAAAGTTCGCCCAGCACCAGATAGCGTCCCTTAAATTTTTTAGTCCGCTCCAGAGAAATTAAATCAGTTTCTTTTTCAACAATGGCGATGATGTTTTGTCGGCGGTTGGAATCACGGCAAATATCGCAGAGATTATCCCTGTTTTGATGGACAAAAAAACAATTGGCGCATGTTTTTAGATATCTTAAATCATCAACCGCTTTGGCGGTTTCATCTATTTTGGCCCGGCCGCTGCTTATCAATTTAAAAGCCAGCCGAGTGGCCTGACGGGTGCCGATTGACGGCAGGGTAGAGAAAATCTCAATAAATTTTTTGATTGGTTCAGGTAGCATATGCTTTTATTTTATAATTATACATAATGAAACCATTAAATAACAATATCAGAAACTTTACCATAATCAGCCATATTGACCACGGCAAATCAACCTTGGCTGACCGTTTTTTGGAATTAACCGGCACGGTGGAAGCGCGTCAAATGAAACCGCAATATCTTGACCAGTTGGAGCTGGAAAGAGAACGGGGGATTACAATAAAGATGGCACCTGTGAGGATGATATATCATCCTCAAATTAAGAATGCAGAATTAAGAATGCAGAATTCTGAATTTGAAATTCTAAATTCTAAATTATCAGATTCAGAATTTATTCTGAATCTGATTGACACTCCCGGACATTCCGACTTTTCTTACGAGGTCTCCCGGGCTTTGGCTGCGGTTGAGGGCGCAATTTTGCTGGTTGACGCTACCCAAGGCGTTCAGGCTCAAACCTTGGCGAATTTAGAATCGGCGAAAAAAGCCGGCCTGAAAATCATCGGCAGCGTCAATAAAATTGACGCTGCTTCTCAGGAACAAATAGAAAATTCGTTAAATGAACTTGCCCATCTTTTAGGCGTAAAAACCGATGAAGTTCTAAAAATTTCAGCAAAAACAGGCGAGGGAGTTTCTTTATTATTACAAGCGGTCATAGACAAGGTGCCAGCCCCGAAAGCGATTGAATCTCGGGCTGCTTTAATATTCAGTTCTGTTTATGATGACCATAAAGGAGTGATTGCTTATGTCCGCGTTTTTGGCGGCGAATTTAAAGCAGGTGACGACTCCAGGCTTTTGGGAACCAATAAAGAATTCAAAATTAAAGAAGTTGGGTTTTTTCAGCCGGAATTGCACAAAGAAGATATTCTTACGGTTGGAAATATTGGCTATGTAGCAACGGGCATCAAGGATCCGGATAGCGTTCAGGTGGGAGACACAATTGGCGAAAAAATCTTGTCAGGATTCAAAAAACCCCAACCGGTCGTTTTTGTCTCCCTGTATCCGGAAAACAATGATGACTACGATAACCTAAAAATATCCCTTTATAAATTGCGGCTTAGTGATTCTTCATTTTCAATTACTCCAGTCACAAGCGAAGCCCTGGGTCGGGGATTTCAAGGCGGTTTTTTGGGAAGATTGCATTTTGAAATAGTCGTCCAGAGATTAGAAAGAGAATTTAACGTAAAAGTTATAAATAGCTTTCCTTCTGTTTCTTATAAAGTGAAGCCGATGAACGGGGATTGGGTTACGGTTGAAAATCCCAAGGATTTTCCGGATGACTACAGCCAGGTTTTAGAACCAATAGCCGCCGTTACCATAATTGCTCCTTTCAAAAATTTAGGGGACGTTTTAAAACTTAAAGAGTCGTTCAGGTTCAGTAAGGTGAGCACGGACGTCAAGACAGATAAAGTGATTATTTCAACTCTTATTCCCTTGGCTGACATTATTTCTGATTTTGACGACCGTCTCAAGTCGGTCTCTTCCGGCTTCGCTTCTTTCAGTTATGAAATCATTGATTATAAAGAAGCCCTTGTTAAAAGATTAGACATCAAAATCGCCGGCAGTCTCGTTCACGGCTTAAGTCGGATTATTCCGGAAAGCGATGTCGAAAGAATCGCCAGACACATGGCGGAAAAGCTGAAAGAAATTCTGCCCCGTAAACAGTTTATTCAAGCCATTCAAGCGATTTCCGGCGGCCGGGTGATTGCCCGAGAAACGATTCCTGCCCTAAAAAAAGACGTAACCGGCTATTTGTACGGAGGCGACAGAACCAGAAAGATGAAACTTTGGCAGAAACAAAAAAAAGGAAAGAAGAAACTGCTTCGGATGGCTGCCGAAATAAGGTTGCCTGTTAAAATATTTAAAGATTTGTTAAGATAAACGGAATGAGGGTCTTTATAGTCATAATTCTAAGCATAATCCTGTCGGCCATTCTCGCCCAGTCATATTTTTTCATTAAAGAACGCAATCGATTGAAGACCGATTCAGATAATTTGAATAGTCGGCTTCAGGCCCTCTTAAAAGAAAATGCCGACCTTCAATCAGATATTGAATATTTTTCCCATCCGGAAAATCTGGAAAAAGAATTGAAATCGAGATTTAACTACAAAAAACCGGGCGAAAAAATGATGATTATTGTGCCATGAACAAAAAGAAATTTATTATTTTAATATTGTTTGTCATCGTCATTGCCATAGTTGTTTTTATTTCAACCCAATCTTATCCCGTTGCTTTGGTAAATTGGCGACTAATTACATTAAAATCTTTTAAAAAAGATTCTGGCATAGCCGTCCATTACTATCAAAAAATGCTTGAAACTTACGATAGAAATCAAACTCCTGTTTTTCATTCTCCGGAAATCCAGCGGGAAATTGAACGCGCGGTGTTGGAACAATTAATTAAAAATAGTTTAATCCGGCAGGAATTAGAAAAACAAATGAAGAGCGGGGAACTTAAAAAAATGGTTGATAATAAAGTTCAGGAAGTATTAAAAGGCAAAGATGTCGGAAAAGAAATTGAAACGCTCTACGGTCTTTCTTTAGATGAATTTAAGGAGAGAGTTTTGAGGCCGCAGGCAGAAAGAGAGATTCTTGTCGGAAGATTCTTTCTGGAAAATAAAAGTTTTGATGACTGGCTGAAAGAATCAAAGGCAAAAATAATTATTCTGATGCCGGGCCTTGAATGGAACGGGGAGAAGGTTGTAATAAAATGAAGGCGGGTATCGTATAGCGGCATTATGTATCCTTCCCAAGGATAAGACACGGGTTCGATTCCCGTTACCCGCTCAAATTAAAATGAAATATCTATCTTCGCTGAAAAATAAAAATTTATCCAATCAAATCTGCCTTTTGCGGGTTGATTTTAATCTCACGGATGACGACCTTAGAAAACAAAAAATTCCTTTGCGAATAAAATCGGCTTTGCCGACGATTAAATTTTTGCTTGGTAAAGGAGCGAAAGTGGTCATTTTGAGCCACCGCGGCCGGCCAAAAGAGACAAGCGACAAGCGACAAGTGACAAGAGTGTATACTTTGAAACCTTTTGTAAAAATTCTTTCAAAATTATTAAAAAAATCCGTACAATTCATTGATTTTAAAAAAGATTTTAAAACAATCAAGACAATTATAAAAATTAGCCCAAGAGGCACTATTTTTCTTTTGGAAAATTTGAGATTTTTCCCCGGAGAGGACAAAAATGACCAAAAATTTGCCAGAAAGTTGGCTTCTTTGGGAAAGTTTTACATTAATGACGCTTTTGCTTTTAGCCATCGGCCAACTGCTTCAATGGTAGGTATACCTAAATTTCTAGCGTCTTACGCCGGCTTGCTTTTGGAAAAAGAAATCAAAAATCTCTCAAAAGTTATGCAAAAGCCGAAACGGCCATTAGTGATTATTTTAGGCGGCGCGAAAATTTCCGACAAAATCGGGGTAATTAAAAACTTTCTTAAAAATGTCAATGGTCACAAGTCAAGGGTCAATTGTATTTTAACGGGCGGGGGAGTGGCCAATACTTTTTTCGCGGCTCAAAGATTACCGATTGGTAAATCTCTTTATGAAAAACAAATGATTCCGACAGCGAAACTACTGCTTAGGTCGCGTAAAATAATCTTGCCGATTGACTCAGCGATCCAAGGCAAAAAAATTTTAGATATTGGACCAAAGACCATTAAAAGATATGTTGAAATTATTAAAAAAGCCAGGACTATTGTCTGGAACGGCCCAATGGGTTATATTGAAAGTCCTAAATTTGCCAGGGGTTCAAAAGCCATCAGTCAAGCAATTTTAAAGAGCCAAGCTTTTTCGGTTATCGGCGGAGGCGAAACCATTTCAATACTTCCTGCTGCATGCTTCAAGCCTCATGCTTCAAGATTGTTTGTCTCCACGGCCGGGGGAGCAATGCTTGAATATTTAGCCGGGAAGAAACTACCCGGCATAGAGGCGTTAAATACATCATTATGAACAATACTAAAAAACTATTCAGAGATTTTGATTTGGCTTTTATTGATACTGAAACCACTGGTCGGGGCCCTCATCATGAACTCACTGAAATAGCGGTTGTCCGGGTCAGCGGTTTTAATTTCAGCGTTTTGGAAGAATGGGAGGCAAAAATTAAACCCAAGCACCTGGAACTGGCTGACCCCGAATCCCTGCAAATCAGTCATTATAACGACAAAGATTGGATAAATGCCCTTGACGAAGAAACTGCCTTGAAAACTTTTTTACAGAAAACCGAAAAAACTATTTTAGCCGGCCATAATCTGACTTTTGACTGGTTCTACATCCATAAAGCTTTGGGTGCTTATAATTTACAGCCGACATTTTGGTATAAAAGCATAGACACATTTTCCTTGGCTTGGCAAAAATTAAGAAATGACTCAAATATCAGATATGTAAGCCTTACTGAACTGGCGGCTTATTTCGGAATTGTCCCCAAGAAACTCCATTCGGCCCTTGATGACGCCAGAACCACTTACAAAGTATTTATGAAACTGATAGAACTATGAACAAAATGGTCATTTACACCGATGGAGGAGCGAGAAATAATCCCGGTCCAGCAGCTATCGGCGTAGTCATCGGAGAAAAAGAATATAGCAAATTTCTGGGTCAAGCCACCAATAATGAAGCTGAATATCAGGCCGTGATTTTTGCCTTGAAAAAAGTCAAGCAATTAATCGGTAAGGGCAAGAGCAAAAGCGCTGAAATTGAAATAAAATCTGACAGCGAACTTTTAATCAGCCAACTTAACGGTCAATATAAAATCAAAGAAAAAAACCTGGTGCCTTTCTTTATTGAAATCTGGAACTTAAAACAGAATTTTGGGGAAGTAAAATTTTCCCAAATTTCCCGGGAAGAAAATAAAAGAGCGGATTTATTGGTCAACCGCGAATTAAACAGTCAGAGTAAATTATTTTAATACGTCAATATATCGACCCCACAAATATTTTAGTCAAGTATCTCACGATCGTGAGATACTTGACTAAAGGTTTTGTTAAATAAAAAATCGGCAAGTCATAAGCCGGATTCTGTATTTGACGATAATTTATCTGGTTCCTCGATTACTCTCGGAATCTAGCGGCACTCCGAGCATATAAATCTTATGTGCTCGGCACGGCCTTGCACCCAGTAAGGATTTAGCCGTTTCACCTCTGCTTTTTTATCCCTATAGCAGAGATAGACCATCTACGTTGGGATTGGGTCTCTCCGACGCCTTTCGGGTCGGGACGTCTCTGTTCGCACCTCTAGGATTACTCCCGACGGCTGTTAGCCGCTACCTTTTACTAAGTGTCCGGACTTTCCTCTCCGATTTTACGTCGGAGCTATCGCCTGACTTACCGATTTTGCTTAATTATAATTCTCCAGAATAATTTGTCAATACAAATTGGCTGTCTGTCCTGAACAAAATCCGAACTTTT
>PFKY01000047.1 GCA_002784365.1 Candidatus Wolfebacteria bacterium CG_4_10_14_0_8_um_filter_39_64
AATTAAAACCGATCTTATTCAACTTGTAAAGTCTACGATCGTAGACTTTACAAGTTGAATATTTATCTAGACTATCATCTAAATAATGCCTCGTATTAGCCTTATTCGCCTTTTATCACAGCAAGGGGAATCAATTTGGCAACTTTTTTAGATAAGCCAGCCCGATGAACCACTTCTACAACTTCATCAATGTTTTTATAAGCTTGCGGCGCTTCTTCGGCAATGCCGCGCCAAGAATAACATTTAACAATAATACCTTTATTTTCTAAATTTCTGACAATCTCCTGGCCAGATAAAGCCCGGGTAGCGGCATGCCGAGACATGGTGCGCCCGGCTCCATGACACGTGGAATAGAAGCTTTCTTTTGCTTCTTCTGTTCCGTGTAAAATATAAGAAGCAGTACCCATTGAACCGGGAATCAAAACTGGCTGACCGACTGAGCGGTATTTTTCCGGAATTTCCGGATGATTGGCTGGAAAAGCCCGGGTGGCGCCTTTGCGATGAACTAGTAAATTACCCTCTAATTTCGCAATATTATGTGCTACATCATATAAAACATCTAAATTTTCATTACCAAAAACATTTTCCCAGCTTTGGCGAATATAATGCGTAATCATTTGCCGATTTGCCCAAGCAAAATTTGCTCCAGCAGCCATTGCCTTGAAATATTTTTGGCCTTCAATTGAATTAAAGGGGCAGACTGCTAATTGACGGTCAGGAATTTGAATTCCATATTTTTGAACCGTTTGAACCATTATTCTTAAATAGTCGGTGGCAATTTGATGACCAAGCCCCCTTGAACCAGTATGAATCATTATAATTGTTTGATTTTTGAATAACCCAAAAACCTTAGCTACCCTTTCATCAAAAATTTCTTCTACTCTTTGCACTTCGCAAAAATGATTTCCACTGCCGAGCGTGCCTACCTGATCCCGACCGCGATTTTTAGCGGTTAAAGAAACTACTGAAGCATCTGTCCATTCTAAACGACCATTGGCTTCGCAGTTCTCAATATCTTCTTTCTCTCCATAACCCTGCCTTACTAACTCTTGGGCTCCGCCTTCCAAAATTTTATCCAACTCATTAATGCCTAATTTGACTTTGTGACTTCTTCCTAGTCCCGAAGGCACCTGCCTTTGAATTTCAGTGGCCAATTCATCTATCTTCTGCTTAATCTCATCAGCTAAAAGATTGGATTTTAACAAACGGATACCACAGTTGATGTCAAAACCGATTCCGCCAGGCGAAATGACCCCATCAGAAACACGGAAGGCAGCTACACCACCGATAACAAAACCATAACCCGTATGGATATCAGGCATTGCTAAAGAATAATCAACTATGCCTGGTAGGGTCGCAACATTTATTACTTGTTCTATGGCATCCGGTTCTGTTTCCTCTAACATTTTTTTAGTTGCGTAAATTCTCGCTGGAACTTTCATATCTGACCTAAAAGATTGCGAGATTTCCCATAGATAATCATTTAATCTTTTAAACTCTTCTTTTTTCATAATTAATATTATTATTTATTTTAATAATCGCCATTTTCTCATCTTTATGCTCATTTCGGTTCTCTTAAGATATTTACAGCTCTCTTTAATTGTGTGGTTTAATATATACTCATCTTCCCAATCATGCCATTCGTTTCTAAAAATTTTCTTAAGTGATTTTGAGCGTTTCCATTTTAAAATTTCTTTTACATCTTTCAGTTTTCTGTTTAGGGCTAAACAGCCGGGATAATACAGGCATTTTGCAAATCTTTGGGCCTTTTCTCTATTAAGCATAATATTATAAATATTATCTCTTTTATTTCTATTCAGTTTTTTCCTTTCACCCGTAATTTTCTCAATAATATCAATTAAATAATCTTTCAGTTTTTCGCTTTTAACTGTAAAACTTATAAAAGGATATTTGCCGAGCCTTATTCCAATGCTGCCATCCCCATCTATTAAGCCTCTGATATAATCTCTTTCACTAAAAATAAAGGTGGGCGGGGCTATAATTTCAGATTTTTTGCCATAGGGTACGCCCAATTTATTAATTTCTTCGCGAAATTCTTTGCCGCTGATAACAAAAACAAAACTTATATGATTCTTTTTGAAATTAGTATTCCTGTTTCGCTTTTTAATAGACGAATAAACAGTGGAGAATAGTTCTTTAAATGATTTTAATATATGTAGATCTTTAGCGCCTACTTCAATTTGGAGTTTACCTCTGTTTCTTGAAGACTTGCTTAGAGAACCATCAGTCTGGGCAAAACCCAAAAAATAAGAATTGTTAGGATTTTTGAGATTTATATATTTCATAGGTTTATTTGAAAAATATAAATTCTGGCTGCTACGCGCATATCCGGGCGAAAATTTTTCGGGATCTCCCAAAGAAAATCATTGATTTTATTTAAATCTTTTTTGGTAACCATGGTTTTAAATTATATTATAATTTAAATATCAAACACTAAAATCGTTTGCCAGATGCCGTCGATTTTTTGGATGTTCAAATCTTGATAAGTGACGGCTTTAATGTCTTCATCAAAGCGTTCTACTGGAAAACCGATGAGTTCGGCCTCTAAACTAGTATCTTCAAACTTTAAACTTGAAACTTGAAACACGAACTTGCTAATTTGGCTACGAGCCAAAATCTCACTCAAAAAATCCACCAAAAGAGAATTTATATCCACTGATTTAGTTTTTAGTTTTTGGGTTTTGGGTTTTAATTCGGAATTTTTTAATATTTTTTCTGCGTCATGTTTCAAAATTTCTGCTAACGCAAAAGCGGCGTTTTTAAATAATTCCTCCAGAGTTTTTCCGTAAATCCGCAAACGCAATTCCGCTGGATGCTCCAAAATTTGATATTTCATGCGAATTTATATGCTAATTTTTGCGAATAATATGCGAATGTTCGCAAATTATTCGCGACAATTCGCACAGATATTAGCGTGATAATATTTCTTCCACAATTTTTCTCTCATCCCAAGGAATCTTTTTGCCTTTTTCCACAGCCATCCAAACCTCACCTCCCTTGCCAGTCAAAATCACCACATCACCATTTTTGGCCAGCAAAAGTGCTACCTTAATCGCTTTTTTTCGGTCAATAACTTTATACAAATTTTGAATTTTGAATTTTGAATTTTGAATTCCAGATTTTATATCCGATAAAATCTGGCTTGGATTTTCATCATAAGGATCTTCGTTGGTCAGAATAATCTTATTACAATGTTTGGCTGCGATTTTGCCCATTTCCGGTCTTTTCCATTTGTCCCGACCGCCGCCCTGACTGCCTAATAAACAAATCAATCGCGATTTGCGATTTGCAATTCGTGATTTTGCCGTTTTATAAACCGCTTCCAAACTGGCTGGTTCATGAGCGTAATCAATAACGACTGTAAAACCCCGCTTGCTCTCTATGACTTCAAATCTGCCTGCTGGCGCCTTTACTTTGAAAAGCGCCTTTCTTATTTTTGAAGGCCAGACACCCTGCGACAAAGCCACGCAAATGGCGGCCGCGGCATTATAAACATTAAATTCACCGACCAAAGGCATTGTGTATTGTTCGTTATTGAACAAAAAACTCGTGCCTTGAGCCGTTGACTTGATTTTGCTGATTTGATACAAATTTTGGATTTCACCAATTGTCTTTTTGAGTTTTAAAGTATAAACGTATTGTCTGGTTATTTTTGGTTTTAAAAAGAAGCTGACATTCTCATCATCTAAATTATAAATTCCAATTCCGTTTTCTTTTTTAGCCACTTTTTCAAATAATTTAATTTTCGCCCGGCGATAATTTTCAAAACTCCCATGCCTTTCAATGTGTTCGGGCGACAAATTGGTGAAAACTGCGATGTCGTAGTCAATGAACCGATGTCGGTATTGTAAAATTCCCTCAGACGATGTTTCAATCACCGCATAGCGACAGCCGGCTTTAACCATCTCTGATAATAGTTTCTGTAATTGAAATCTGCCGAGCATTGTTTGTTTGCTCGTGTTAATCCATTCTCTCTCGCCAATCCGGAAATTAACCGTGGTTGCCATGCCGGTTTTTAAACCGCTGGAATTTAAGATATGGACAATCAAATTGCAGGTAGTAGTTTTGCCTTTGGTGCCGGTCACTCCGATAACGATTAATTTCTTGGAGGGGAATCCGTAAAAAAAAGCACCCAAAAAACTTAAAATCCAATGATAAACTGGCTGGAAAAATTTGAAAATCGGCTCGGGAATTATTTTTTTTCCGATTTTAAAAAGAAACTCCATTTTATTTGCGAGAAAGAGTTTTTAAAGCAAATTTTATTTTTTCCTGAATGGTTTTGGCTTTTATAGGAATTTTTCTGATAACTTCGCGAATTTGATTTTGTTTATAGCCGAGTGATTTCAAAATTTCTTCCAAATCAAAATCAAATTCCATTTGCCCGATTTCGGCCTCGCTTTTTTGTTTTTTGATTTTATCAGCCAGTTCCAAAATTATTCTATTCGCTTTTTTCTGCCCTACGCCGGCTGTTTTTATTAAAAGGTCGCTGCGGCCGCGACTGATTGCCGCCAGAAGCGATTCCGGCCGCATCTCGTTCAAAATTTTCAAAACTGCCTTTGGCCCCACGCCGCTAATGGAATTCAGCAATTCGAAAATTTCCAACTCTTGTTGGCTCAAAAATCCATATAATTCAATGTTTTCCCGCGTTAATAATGTAGCGCAAAATAATTTAGCTTTGCTTCCAATTTTCGGCAAATTCCGGCTGGTTCTCGGAGAAACAAAAATCTTAAAACTAATACCGGCGGTCTCAATGACCGCAAACTGGGGCTTTTTAATAATGAGTTTTCCGGAAAGAGAATATAGCATAGATTGAGAATATAAAATATAAAATTTAGGATTTAGGGCGATAAATTAATATAACGAAATTATACCCTGAACTTATTGACTTTTAAAGCCACTCCCTATATTCTAAATTCTGTATTCTAAATTCTATTTATACATGCCAATAATCAAATCCGCTAAAAAAGCCCTGCGTCAGAATATCCGCAGACGGAAAATAAATCTTCAAAGAAAATCCGAACTCAAGGCGGTTATTAAACAATACAAAAAATTGGTGGCTGGCGAAAATGATAAAGCCAAAGAATTTCTTTCGCAGGTTTATAAAAAACTTGATAAGGCGGCGAAAATTAATCTTATTAAAAAAAATAAGGCGGCTCGGTTGAAGTCCCGCCTTTCTAAATTGCTGAGAAGGTAATTATTATTTTACTCCACTACCTAGCCAATTACTCTAGTATCCAACGATCGTTGAATATTAGAGTAATTTTGAAAAGGCTATTAACTTAAAATTTATTGTTCTTTGGCCCCCCTTAGCGACAAGCCGATTTTGCCGTTTTCCACTTTGATTATTTTCACCTTTACCATATCGCCCAAATTAAGGACGTCTTCCACTTTCTGAACAAAACCTTCTTTGAGTTCGGAAATGTGAATCATCCCGTCTTTGCCGCCGCCCAAATCAACAATGGCGCCGAATTCCAGAATTTTAAATACCTTGCCGATGATAATTTCTCCGATTTGAAACTCGCGCGTCATCCCTTTAATTTGATTTAAGGCCAACATTACTTTTTCCTTGCCAACGCCTGTTATAAAAACCCTGCCGTCTTCTTCAATATCAATACTGTCAACACCGGTGTCTTTAATAATTTTATTAATCATCTTTCCGCCAGGACCGATAACTTCTCCGATTTGTTCCGGCTTAATATTTACCATCATTATTATAGGCGCGAATTTTGAAAGCTCTGACCGCGGTTTATCGATAACGGTTTTTATAAAATCTAAAATTTCCAAGCGGGCTTTTTTCGCTTTGGCTAAAATTTCTTTTATTATTTCAATCGTCAACCCTTTGATTTTTACATCCGCCTGGATAGCGGTGATGCCATCGGTTGTACCAGCTACTTTAAAATCCGTACCGCCATAATGGTCTTCTAAGCCCTGAATATCAGTAAATATTTTATATTTCCCATCTGGATTTTTTTCGTCCAAAGCAATTCCAAGGGAAATTCCAGCCACTGGTTTTTTAATCGGCACGCCTGCGTCCATTAAAGACATTATTGAAGCGCAAACCGTCGCCATTGAAGAAGAACCATTTGAAGACAAAATCTCAGAAACAATTCTGATGGTATAGGGAAATTCTTCTTCAGAAGGAAGGATTGATTTGATGGCTCTTTCCGCCAAAGCGCCGTGGCCTATTTCTCGTCGTCCGGGAGCGCCTAATTTGCCGATTTCACCTACCGAATAAGGCGGGAAATTATAATGGAGCATAAAACGGCGCTTGCCTGAAATTTCCATTGTTTCAACTAATTGCGCCGCGCCCGGAGAACCAAGGGTAGTCGCAGCAAGCGCTTGCGTTGAACCACGCGCAAAAAGCGCTGAACCGTGAAGCCGGCTAAACAGTCCTACTTCCCCATAAAGCGGCCTTATTTCATCAAGTTTTCTTCCGTCAGGCCTTTTTTCTAATTCCAAAATATTTTTTGTGAATAAGTAATTTATTTGTTCTTCAAGCAAATTTTCAAGCCCTGAAAAATCAGTGATGCCTTCCTGTGATAGATATTCAAAAAGATTTTTCTTCACCAATTCTATATTTTCATTTCGTTCGCCTTTATTTTCCATATACATCGCGGTTTCTAATTTATCTTTCAGAAAATCAATAACTTTATTTTTAATATCCGGGCTGATTTCTTTCTCTATAATTTCCGCTTTTGGTTTACCGATTTTTTTCTGAATATCTTTTTGGAAATCAACCAGTTTATTTATTTCCAGTTGCGCTTTTTCAAAAGCATTTATCACTTTTTCTTCTTTGGCGTCAATTCCTGAAAGTTCCACCATATTGATTTTATTTTCAGGACCGCTGACAAAACATTCAAAAGAAATTTGATTTTCAGTCAAAACTGAATTTGTCGGATTGATAACCAATTCGCCGTTTTCTATTTTCGCCAATCTTAAGCCAGCCACTGGGCCGTCCCATGGCACTTCGGAAATAAGCAAAGCGGTTGAGGCGGAAAGTAAAGAAATAAAATCCGGGTCATTTTGATCGTCGTAAGACAAGACAGTAATAACAATCTGAACGTCGCGGCGCATGCTCTGGTTAAAAAGCGGCCTTAAAGTCCTGTCTATCATTCGGCCCGATAAAACAGCGTTTTCCGACGGCCTACCTTCCCGGCGAATAAAACGGCTGCCGATTATCTTGCCCGCCGCGTAAAAACGCTCTTCATAATCTATGGTCAGCGGAAAATAATCAATTTCTCTTTCTTCTTTTCCCATCACCACGGTCACTAAAACCGAGGTGTCGCCAAAAGTGCCCAAAACAGCGGCGCTCGCCTGGCCAGCCAGATTAGAAATTTCAAGTTTTAAAGTTTTACCCCCAACTTCTGTGGTAAATTGTTGTTTATTTAAATCCATTATTTCTTCAGTATTACTCTCGGTATTTTTTCTAAGTCAATGAATGAATCCGCCGCCTCTTTTAATTTAGCCGAAGTGCTCCTGCCAAAAGCTGCTACCTCAACCCCCCGACCCGAGCCCCATTTCAGATATTCAACTAGGGGCACATAATCGCCGTCGCCGGTGACTAAAATCACCACGTCCAGAAAATTAGCCATACGGATGGCGTCAACCGCCATGCCCACGTCCCAGTCCGCCTTTTTTAAACCTCCGGGAAATATTTGGAGGTCTTTGATTCTGAGTTCAATGCCGGTTTTAGTCAGGGCCTCAAAAAAAGACGATTCGCCCAGGGCGGTTTCGCTTTTGACCACGTAACCGATGGCCCGAATCAATTGTCGGCCGGCCAATAATTCTTTTATTAACTCCCGGTAATTTACCCGGGCTGAATAAAGATGTTTTGACGAATGATAAAGATTTTGGATGTCAATAAAAATACCGACACGTTGATTTTTGTGAACCATAGTGTTTATTTTTTCAATCCCAGTTTTTTTACCAAAGCCGAATAATTTTTGGGATTGGTTTTTTTCAGATAATTTAAAATTTTTTTTCTTTTTCCCACCATCTTCAAAAGACCTCGCCGGGAATGATGGTCTTTAAGATGGTGTTTCAAGTGTTCAATTAATTCGGTAATTTGTTTCGTTAAAAGAGCGACTTGAATTTCGCTTGAGCCGGTATCTTTCTCGTGAACCTGATATTCCTTGATGATTTTTTGTTTTTTGCGAGTGGTTAGCATGATCGTTTATATAATAATAATTTATTTCCAGCCAGAAGTCAAATAAAGACGAACCTAATGTTTTGGGATTCGGTGTTTACAAAAGCATCGAGCCCCATTTTTTATCTTTAAAATCGCCAAAACATTGACAGATGAATTAAAATCTATAAACTAATATTTATGTCATCCATTACGGCTAAAAAAACCAATTCGGCCATTAATCAGCTAATGAAAACTGAGCCGGATTTGATTTCCTTCTTAAAAGAGGGCGATTTAATCGAGGTTAAACTTTTGAAGAAAACGCCCCGGGCCGCCTATTTTGATTTGGATAAATTCGGGACCGGAATTATTTACGGAATTGAACTGTCAAATGCCAGAAATTTATTAAGGGATTTGCAAGTCGGAGGTTCGGTCGCCGCCAAAATAACAGATTTGGAAAATGAAAGCGGCTTTGTTGAACTTTCCTTGGCCGGAGCCCGCCAGCAAAGAAATTGGCAGGAATTAAAAGAATTAAGAGATAATGAGGGGGCGCTGACCGTTAAAATAGTCGGCGCTAACAGCGGCGGCCTGGTTACTACCATCAATGAAGTCAAGGCCTTTTTGCCGGTTTCCCAATTAACCAGTGAGCATTACCCCCGAGTGGACAACAGCGACAGGAATAAAATTTTGGAAGAGCTAAGGAAATTTGTCGGTCAAGAAATGAAGGTTAAGATTATTGACCTTAATCCGCGGACCAATAAATTAATTGTCTCGGAGCGAGGGGTGATTGAGCAGAATATTAAAGAACTTATTGAAAAATACAAAGTGGGTGATGTCATTGACGGTATCGTTTCCGGGATAGCCGATTTCGGCGTTTTTATCCGATTTGCCGATAACCCGGCCATTGAGGGGCTAGTTCATATTTTTGAGATTGATCACCGCTTAATTGATGATCCTAAAGAAGTGGTTAAAATTAACGAACCGGTAAAGGTAAAAATCATTGAAATCAAAGAGGGCCGGGTTTTTCTTTCTCTTAAGGCTCTTAAACCGGATCCCTGGGAAACGATCGGTGATAAGCTTAAAGAGGGTCAGGAAGTAAACGGCGTCGTTTATAAATTTAATCCTTTCGGAGCGTATATTAATTTAGAGCATGGTCTCCAAGGATTGCTTCACATAGTTGAATTTGGCAGTCCCGAGGAAATGAAAAAAGAATTGGAAATCGGAAAGCAGTATCAATTTATTGTTGAGTCCATAGAGCCGAAAGAAAAAAGATTGGTGTTAAAATTGAAGAAATAAGGAATAACGAAAATGAGCGGTTTAACCAAAAATATTTTTGGGGCAATTATCACGCTTTTGCTGATAGCGTTCGTTTTTTCGCTTTTTTATACCGAGCAAAAACCAACTACGGTTTTCAGTCTTGACCAATTAGCTTCTAAAATAAACAGCGGCGAGGTGGCAAAAATTACGGTCAGCGGCAACGACCTGACAATTCAATTAAAAGACGGCCCTCAGGCGACTTCCAAAAAAGAAACTGAAGTTGGCCTTTCGGAAACTTTAAAAAATTATGGGGTAAATCCCTTGGCGCTTCAAAAGGTTAATTTAGAAATTAAAGAAGAATCTGGTTTTCGTTACTGGGCGAGCATTCTTATTCCTTCGCTCCTGCCCCTTTTAATTATCGGCGTCTTTCTCTGGCTGATGTTCCGACAGGCCCGCACCGGAATGAGCCAGGCCTTTACTTTCGGCAAAGCCAATATCAAGTTATTTACTCAATTTAAAGACCGAATCACTTTTGAAGATGTGGCTGGTCTTAAAGAAGCTAAAGAGGAATTAGTAGAGGTGGTTGACTTTCTTAAAAATCCCAAAAAATATTTGGAAATTGGAGCGAGAATTCCCAGAGGAATCTTGCTTTACGGGTCAACCGGAACCGGGAAAACTTTGTTAGCTCGCAGCGTCGCGGGTGAAAGCAATGTGCCATTCTTTCATATTTCTGGTTCAGAATTTGTGGAGATGTTTGTTGGTATTGGGGCCTCGAGGGTCCGGGATCTTTTCCGGACCGCCAAAAAAGCCGCTCCTTGTATTGTTTTTATTGATGAAATTGATGCGGTTGGTCGGGAAAGAGGCGCTGGTTTGGGCGGCGGTCATGATGAAAGGGAACAGACCTTAAACCAAATTTTGGTGGAAATGGATGGTTTTGACCGAGAGACCCAGGTGATTGTGATTGCTGCCACTAATCGGCCTGATATTCTGGATTCGGCCTTGCTTCGGCCCGGCCGATTTGACCGCCGGATTATTTTAGACCTGCCCAACATCAATGACCGAGAAGCAATTTTGAAAATTCACAGTCGGGAGAAAATCCTAAACAGAGATATAAATTTGCGTCAAGTAGCCGAACGAACCCCGGGGTTTTCCGGCGCTGACTTGGCTAATTTGCTAAACGAAGCAGCAATCTTAGCGGCCCGAAAAAACCGAAAAGAGGTTATCCAGCAAAATATTTTTGATTCTATTGAAAAAGTATTATTGGGACCAGAAAGGCGCAGCCGGGTTTTATCAGTTAAAGAAAAAGAAATTACCGCTTATCATGAAGCTGGTCATGCTTTGGTGGCAACCAGTATTAAAAACGCTGACCCGGTGCACAAAGTTTCCATTATTGCCCGCGGCCGAACTGGCGGCTATACCTTGAAATTGCCGATTGAGGAAACTTATTTGCGAACCAAATCGCAATTTATGGCTGATTTGGCGGTTTTGCTTGGCGGCTATATTTCCGAGCGAATAATTTTTGGCGATATTTCCACCGGCGGTTCCAATGACTTACAAATTGCTTCTGATTTAGCGCGTAAATTAGTGACTAAGTTCGGAATGAGTGAAAAAATCGGCCCAATTACTTACGGCAAAACCGAAGAATTGGTGTTTTTGGGCCGGGAAATCGCCACGGAAAAAAATTATTCGGAAAAAGTCGCCGGAGAAATCGACAAAGAAGTAAGGGCAATTATTGAGAAAGCCCGCGATTTGGCCAAAAAAATTATTACTTCGCGCAATCGAGTTTTGAAAGCCATTGCTAAAAAATTAATTGAAAAAGAAACTTTGGAACGGGAAGAATTTGATACTTTGATAAAAAGCTTTAAATTAAAACCCATAAGCGTTTAAACGCCAAATTCTAATTTCTAAACACGGATTTCTAATTTTAAATCTGACCACTATGCTATAGCATAGTACCTAACAGATCTTTTGTAATTTGGTGCTTGGAATTTGGAATTTTGTGAATGGGCGCGTAGTTCAGTGGTAGAACGCTGCTCTTATAAAGCAGAAGTCGAAGGTTCGATCCCTTCC
>PFKY01000056.1 GCA_002784365.1 Candidatus Wolfebacteria bacterium CG_4_10_14_0_8_um_filter_39_64
AGTTAGGTTTTTTGCCTGAGGCTCAAACCGATTTTATCTTTGCGGCTTTTATTGAAGAATGGGGATTATTAATAGGACTGCTCATAGTTTTGGTTTTCGGGGTTTTAATTTTAAGAATTATCAAGATTGGCCTGAGTGCTGATAATAATTTCAATCGGTTTATTTGTCTGGGAACAGCTATTCTATTAACTGTCCAATTTATTTTTAATGTCGGTTCAAATTTGGGCCTGACGCCGGTTATTGGAGTAACCTTCCCGTTTTTAAGTTACGGCGGCTCCAGCCTCTTGACTAATCTAATTTTAATAGGTATCATTCAGGCGATTTTTATTCGCCGTTCTTTATAAAATTACATAATGACAAAATCTTTTAAAGCCGCCAACGCGGATTAACGCGGATAAAAATCAATTTCATTATGGGCATCAAGAAAGGATTATTGATTGTTGGTTGTTGGCTAGGAGTTTTGGGTTTAAGTTTATTGTTTTTGTATCTATTTCAATTTTTAAATTTTGGCAGTTTGGCTCAGAATCAGGATTTTTGGATAAAAACAGGGATGAGTTTTAATGAAATCGCCGACCAACTTAAAGCTGAAAATTTTATTCGGTCAAAAATAATTTTTGAAATTTACAGTTTGCTCACCGGCAAAGCCAATCAATTCAAGCCGGGCCGATATATTTTAACCACCAATATTTCTATTCCCAAACTGGTTAAGGTTTTAACAAAGGGACCGGAGGAAATTTCCGTAATGATTGCCCCGGGAATGACATTAAAAGAAATCGACGACAAGTTAAGCTTGTTAAATATTATCAAGCCGAATGATTTGGTAAATTTAGATATTCATTTTTTAAAAAATGAATATCCCTGGCTAGGTGAAACAAAGATACTTGAGGGATTTCTTTTGCCCGACACTTATCGTTTTTTTTCTGATTCTGACACCAATTTAGTTATCCACAAGTTTTTAGACAATTTTGAAATTAAAGCCTTGCCCTTTTTTAAAGGCAGTGATAATATTTTAGATAAATTAATTTTGGCTTCCCTTTTAGAAAAAGAAATTCCTGATTATGAGGAGAAAAAAATTGCGGCCGGAATTTTGTTCAAAAGATTAAAAACCGGCATACCCCTTCAGGTTGATGCGAGCTTGGTTTATGCTAAATGTTCCGGTAGATTTTTTGGTTGTCCGCCACTTACAGAGGCTGATTATAAAATTGATTCCTCTTACAATACTTATCTTTATCCCGGTTTGACCGAAACTCCGATTGCCAACCCTGGTTTAGAATCAATAAAATCAGTTTTAAATCCAGAGAAAACAGATTATTGGTATTATCTTTCCGACCCTAAAACTAAAAAAACGGTTTTTTCAAAAACCTTGGATGAGCATAATAAAAATCGAGCCAAATATTTATATTAATTAAATTAAATAAAAAATCATTGACCGTTTCTTAGCCGGGTAATTTATTTTTTTAATCTTTATTTAAGTATGGTAAAAAACTTACCTACCAAACTTTTTTCGTCTCATCCCGAGTCGTTCATCAAACAACAATTTTTAGCCGAAATCCAAACCACTTCCTGGGATTGGTTTGTTAAAAAAGGATTAAAAGAACTTTTTGACGAAATATCGCCGATCAGGGACTATTCCGGAAAAGATTTAGAACTCTATTTTTTGGATTATTATTTTGATGAACCCAAATATGATGAAGAAACCGCCCGGTTTAAAAGCCTATTTTACGAGGCGCCTTTAAGAGCAAAAGTCAAATTGGTCAATCACCGGAATAAAAGTACCAAGGAACAGGAAGTTTATCTGGGAGATTTTCCGATAATGACCAATCGGGGCACTTTTATCATTAATGGTATTGAAAGAGTGGTGGTCTCCCAGCTGATTCGTTCAGCCGGGATTTTCTTTGCCGCAGACGCTTTCAAGGCGCGAAAACTTTTTGGAGCCAAAATTATCCCTAACCGGGGTGCTTGGTTGGAATTTGGGACCGACCCTGACGGTACGGTGAACGTCAAGATTGATCGTCACCGCAAGACACCGGTAACCAATCTCTTAAGAATCTTTGGGCTGGAAAAAAATGAAGAAATTATAAAAACCTTCAGCGACGTGGATAAAGGTCCTTTGAAATTTATTGAAGCGACTCTTAAAAAAGACGCAGCCAAGAGCGTCCCCGCCTCCTATACCGAAATTTACAAAAGGCTTCGGCCCGGTGATTTGGCGACTCCGGAAAATGCAAAAAGTTTGATTGATGCGATGTTTCAAAGGATTGACCGATACAATCTTTCCAGGGTGGGAAGATTTAAGTTTAATCAGAGATTGGGAATTAAAAACAAAGAAAGCCAAGTCCTTGACCTCCAGGATTTAATTTTAGTTGTTAAGGAAATCATCAAATTAAACAACAGTCCTTTGGCTGAACCGGATGACATTGACCATTTGGGCAACCGCCGAATTAGGGCGGTCGGTGAATTGCTCCAAAACCGACTTTACGTGGGTTTTGCCAGATTGCGCCGAATTATTCAGGACAGAATGTCTACTTTAGATTTAGAAACTTTAACAGCCACCCAGTTAATCAATGCCCGGCCATTAGTGGCCATTATTAAAGAATTTTTTGCCTCTTCACAACTCTCGCAATTTATGGACCAGGTTAACCCCCTCTCAGAATTGGAACATAAACGCCGACTCTCGGCCATGGGTCCGGGCGGCTTGACCCGGGAAAGAGCCGGCTTTGAAGTGCGCGATGTCCATATTTCTTATTATGGTCGGATTTGCCCGATTGAAACGCCCGAGGGACAAAACATCGGTTTAATAAGCCACTTGGCCAACTATGCCCGCTTAAACGAATATGGTTTTTTGGAAACTCCTTATCTGAAAGTTAAAAATGGAAAAGTAACCCAGAAGGTTATCTGGTTAAACGCTTTAGATGAAGAAAAATACAAAATTGCCCAAGGAAGCACCGAATTGGACAGTAACAAAAGAATCATTAAAGACAACGTGGAGGTTAGATTTGGCGGTAAGCCAGAAACCTATCCTAAGGAACAAGTCGAACTCATTGATTCGGCACCCAATCAGATGGTGGGTGTGGCCGCTTCTCTTGTCCCTTTTCTTGAACACGATGACGCCAATCGGGCGCTGATGGGCTCCAATATGCAGCGTCAAGCCGTGCCCTCAATAAAACCCCAGGCTCCTTTGGTCTCAACGGGCATAGAAGAAAAAGCGGCTTTTGATTCCGGTCGGCTACTCATTGCCGAATCTGACGGAGAAGTGTTGGAAGTTGACGGTCGTTCCATTGTCGTTGAGGAGGCGGGGAAGAAAAAAAGAAACTACCTGATTCATAAATTCAGAAGGTCAAATTATTACACCTGTATTTCTCAACGACCGTTGGTGAAAAAGGGCCAAAAGATAAAAAAGGGAGATGTTTTGGCTGACTGCGCTTCAACTGAGGCCGGCGTCTTGGCCTTGGGTCAGAATCTTTTAGTAGCTTTTATTTCCTGGGAGGGCGCCAATTTTGAAGACGCGATTATCCTTTCAGAAAGAGTGAGAAAAGACGACTTATTTACCTCAATCTATATTGAAGATTTTTATTGTGACATCAGAGATACCAAATTAGGACCGGAAGTGACCACTCCGGACATTCCCAACGTGCCCGAAGACAAACTTAAAAATCTTGATGAAGAGGGAATTATCAGGATTGGCGCCGAGGTAAATGCCGGAGACATTTTGGTGGGTAAAATTTCTCCCAAAGGAGAAGTTGAACTGACCTCTGAAGAAAAACTGTTGCGAGCGGTTTTCGGCGAAAAAGCGGCTGACGTCAGAGACGCTTCGCTGGTTTTGCCTCATGGTAAATCCGGTCGGGTGGTCGGCATTAAAATTTTTTCCCGTGACCGCGGCGACAAACTTGAGCCGGGGGTTATCAAAAAAATTCAAATAGACATCGCTCAACTAAGAAAAGTCAGAGCCGGCGACAAATTGGCCGGCCGGCATGGCAATAAAGGAGTAATTTCTCAGGTTCGACCGGCTGAAGACATGCCTTATCTTGAAGACGGGACGCCGGTAGACATTATCTTAAATCCCTTAGGCATTGCCTCGCGAATGAATTTGGGGCAAGTTTTTGAAACGCATTTGGGAATGGCTGCTCATAAACTTGGTTACCGGGCCGTTACTCCGGTTTTTGTCGGAGCCGATGAATATCAAATTAAAGATGAGTTGAAAAAAGCCGGCTTACCGGAAACGGGCAAAATCACTCTTTATGATGGCAGAACCGGCCAACCCTTCTCGCAGCCAATTACCGTGGGTTATATCTATATGATGAAACTCAACCATTTAGTGGAAGATAAAATTCATATGCGTTCCACCGGTCCTTATTCATTGATTACTCAACAGCCCTTGGGCGGAAAAGCCCAATTTGGAGGTCAGCGTTTTGGCGAAATGGAGGTTTGGGCGCTTGAGGGTTACGGGGCAGCCCATTGTCTTCAAGAGATGTTAACCATCAAATCAGACGATGTTTTTGGCCGGGGAGCCGCCTTTGAATCAATTATCAGGGGCGAACGAATTAAAAACCCAAGCATTCCTTCAGCCTTTAATGTTTTAGTCAATGAACTCAAGGCTTTGGCTTTGGGGGTGGAGGCAGTAAAGAAAGAAAATTTAAAACACGAAACACAAAATCCAAAACAAACGGATTTATAATTTATGGAATTTGACGCCTTAAAACTTAAAATTGCTTCCCCTGAAGAAATTCTCCTATGGTCTTATGGAGAGGTGCTTAAAGCGGAAACGATTAATTACCGAAGTCAGCGGCCGGAAAAAGACGGTCTTTTTTCCGAACGCATTTTCGGTCCAACCAAGGATTACGAATGTTATTGCGGCAAATATCGCCGAATTCGCTACAAAGGAATAATTTGCGACCGCTGCGGGGTTGAAGTCGCCAGGGCGTCCGTGCGCCGCGAAAGAATGGGTCATATTAAATTAGCCGCGCCGGTAACTCACGTCTGGTTTTTAAAAACCATCCCTTCAAAGATAGGCCTGTTTCTTAATACGCCTCTTCAAAGATTGGAAAAAGTAATTTATTACGCGGCTTATATTGTTACCAACGTCAAAGAGGAAAATAAAAAGCAGGCCCTGGAAGAATTGGAGCGGGAATTTAAATCGCGGAAGAAGACCGATAAAGGCGGCTTGGAAGGATTAAAGAGCGCCATGTCTGAAGCCAAAGAAGAATTGCTTTCGTTGAAACCGGGAAAAATTCTCAGCGAGGTTGAATATTTCAATTTGGCTCGGCGCTTTGCCAATGTTTTTGAAGCTTCAAGCGGCGCTGAAGCGGTCCGAAAAATTTTAGAAAACATTGACCTTAAAAAAGAAGCTTTAAAAATTGAGCAAGAACTGAAGGGAGTCAAAGACATTACCAAGGAACGTTATTTACTTTACCGTCTTAAATTAATCCGTTCTTTCATTAAAAATAATGTACGGCCGGAGTGGATGATTTTAACGGTTCTGCCGGTCATGCCTCCGGACCTAAGGCCGATGGTGGCTTTGGACGGAGGTCGTTATGCCACTTCCGACCTAAATGACCTTTACCGCCGGGTAATTAACCGCAACAACCGACTGAAGAAGTTAATGGAATTAAGAGCTCCGGAAATTATTATTACCAACGAAAAAAGAATGTTGCAGGAAGCAGTTGACGCTTTGGTTGATAATACCGCCCGTCTTGGCAGCCAGCCGCAACTTTCCAGTCAGCGTCGGCCCTTGAGATCTTTGGCTGATATACTCAAAGGAAAACAAGGAAGATTTCGCCAAAATCTTTTGGGCAAAAGAGTTGATTATTCGGGCCGGTCGGTTATCGTTGTCGGCCCGGACCTGCGGCTTAACGAATGCGGTATTCCCAAAAAAATGGCCTTAGAACTTTTTAAACCTTTTGTCCTCAATAAAATCATCGAAAGGGGAATGGCCCACAACATCCGTAATGCCAATCACTTGATTGAAATGGCTTCGCCGGAAATCTGGGCGATTTTAGAGGAGGTGATTGCCGACCGAAAAGTTCTTTTGAACCGCGCCCCAACGCTTCATCGCTTGGGCATTCAAGCGTTCAAACCGATTCTTATTGAAGATTTATGTATCAGGATTCCTCCGATGGTTTGTTCGGCTTTTAACGCCGATTTTGACGGGGACCAAATGGCGGTCCATTTGCCCTTAACCGAAGAAGCCCAAAAAGAAGCGACTGAATTGATGCTTTCCAGCAATAATATTCTGAAACCGGCTACCGGTAACCCGATTACCGCTCCTTCTCAGGATATTATTTTGGGCTGCTATTATTTGACCAAGATAAACCCCGTTAGAAATGATATTTCTAACGGGGTAAAAGAAGCAGGAGCTAGACAGGCAAGAATTTTTGCCAGTCCGGAAGAAGCAATACTTGCCTACGATTTTGAATATCTAAAAATTAACGAACCGATTCGGGTGAAAATAGACAAAGACTTTGTTGAGACGAGTGCCGGCCGTTTAATCTTCAACGGTGTTTTGCCGAAAGATTTCAATTTCATCAATAAGACCCTTAATAAAAAAGAATTACAAAAATTTGTCACGGAGTTAATAGAAAAATACGAACTTAATCAAGTTTGGCAAATCTTGGATGAAATCAAAAGACTGGGATTTTATTACGCGACTTTGTCCGGCATCAGTTGGGGAATGGATGATTTGGTCATTCCTCCCGAGAAAAAGAAAATTTTAAAAGAGGCGGAAAATGAAATAGCTTTAATCAGAAAACATTATCAGGACGGTCTTTTAACAAGTTCCGAGTGTCGGATAAAAATTATCGAGGTTTGGGAAAGGGTCGTGGGTGAGGTTGGTCGAAAAGTTCCTCTTTATCTGGACCATTACGGCCCGGTTTATTCTATTATTGATTCCGGAGCCCGAGGCGGTTGGTCGCAGCCGGCTCAAATGGCGGGAATGAAAGGATTAGTCCAGAGTCCAAAAGGAGAAACCATTGAGTTGCCGATCAGAGCCTCTTATAAAGAGGGATTAAACGTCTTGGAATTTTTCATTAATACCCACGGCGCCAGAAAAGGTCTGATTGATACCGCCTTAAAAACCGCTTCGGCCGGTTATTTAACAAGACGTTTGGTTGATGTGGCTCAAGATTTGGTAGTTAAGGAAAATAACTGCGGAACAACCGAGGGAATTGAAATTTTTCGCTCCGATGGCGAGGAATTTAGTTATGGTTTCGGTCAGCGCCTGTTCAGCCGGACAGTAGCCGAAGACGTTAAAGTCGGTAAAAAAATAATTGTCAGAGCCAACGGAATTATTACCCGAAAAATCGCCGAGGTGATTGAAAAATCAAAAATTCAATCGGTTAAAATTCGTTCGCCGATTACCTGTAAAACTCTGCATGGTATTTGTTCAAAATGTTATGGTCTTGATTTGGGAAGAAACGAACCGGTTAAATTGGGCGAAGCAGTGGGTATTATTGCGGCTCAGTCAATCGGTGAGCCGGGGACTCAATTAACGCTTCGGACCTTTCACACCGGTGGAGTGGCGGGCGTTGATATTACTCATGGTTTGCCGCGAGTCCAAGAACTTTTTGAAATAAGGATTCCCAAAGGTAAGGCTCCTTTGGCTGAATTTGACGGCGTTATTGAGGACGTCGAGGAACGGGGAACGCTGAAAGTGATTAAATTGAAAGTTTCGGCTGGAAATAAAAAATCCAAAAAAGCTAAAGTTATGGAATATACGGTTCCGCGGACCAATATTATTTTTGTCAAACCGAAGCAAGTCATGAAGAAGGGCGACCAGATTTCCGAAGGCAGTATCGACATCAGAGAACTTTTTGAATTGAAGGGCCGGGAAGCGGTTGAACGGTATATCACCAACGAAGTCCAGAAAATTTATGTTTCAGAAGGAACTACCATCAGCGATAAACACATTGAAATCATCATTAAGAAAATGTTTTCGCGAGTAATGATTAAAGAGCCCGGAGGAACTGATTTTATAATCGGAGAAATTGTCGAAAAATCGAAGTTTCTTGAGATTAATCGCGAGGCAAAAAGAAAGAAAAAGGAACCGGCCCGGGCAAAACAACTTTTAACCGGCATTACCAAAACGGCTCTTTCCACCGAGAGTTGGCTCTCAGCCGCTTCTTTTCAGGAAACGGCTCGGGTATTGGTGATGGCAGCGGCCGAAGGAAGAGTGGATAATCTCAGGGGTCTGAAAGAGAACGTAATTATCGGCCGTTTGATTCCAGCCGGAACCGGTTTTCGTAAAACAAAACCGAGCGATGAAACATAGACAATTTATCGATTATCGTGTACTATGGTGAATAATATGATCGAAGAAGGAGAAGGAAAAAATTATGAAGTCGGTTTTTTAATTAAATCCGACTCGGATAAAGGAGGGCTTATTAAAATTTTAGAAGACAACCAATTTTCGATTATTAATGAGGGTCAAATATCAAGGATAAAATTGGCTTACCCCATTAAAAAAGAAAATTTTGCCTATTTTGGCTACCTGCATTTTTCCGGCGTTCCCGCAAATATCCGAAATTTAAGCGACAAATTAAAGACCGAATCAAAAATTTTAAGATTTTCTATCATTCCTCAGTCCGTGGAAGAAACCGAAAGCAGGATTTCCGAAGAGATTTATTCAGCTCGGGCAAGACATTTTCCAGAGCGCCAGAAAGTTCAGGGAACTCCTTTTCAGCCGTCGACCTCTCAATTACCCAAAAAGCCGGCCAGAACCGAAGCGCTCAGCAACGAAGCATTGGAGAAAAAATTAGAAGAAATTTTAAAGTGATAATAATATGAATCTCAACAAGGTTTTCATTCTCGGTCGGTTGACGGCCGATCCCCAACTCAGGACAACGCCAACTGGCCAACAGGTGGCCAGTTTCGGAGTAGCCACCAACCGGATTTGGAATGACAAAACCGGCTCCCGCCAACAGGAAGTTGAATACCACAATGTGGTGGTTTGGGGCCGACAAGCGGAAATTGTCAGTCAGTTTTTGACCAAGGGAAGTTTGCTTTTGGTTGAGGGTCGGATGCGGACAAGAACCTGGCAAAATAAGCAAGGTCAAAATCAAAGAACCACCGAGATTATCGGCGAAAGGATTCAGTTGGGACCGCGGTCAAGCCAAAGCCAAACTGGATTTAACAAGCCGGAAGCCGAAGAGACAAAAAGTGTTTCCCCTAAGAAAGAATTACCGGAAATAGATATTAACGAAGAAGATATTAAAGCAGAAGATTTACCATTCTAAAAAGCAACTATGCAATGTTTTTTTTGTTCTCAAAACTCAAAAACCATAGATTATAAAGAAGCTGAACTGCTTAAAAGATATATTTCGTCTCAAGCCAAGATTATTAATCCCCGCTACACCGGTACCTGCGCCAAACACCAGCGAATGTTGGCCCGGGCGATAAAAAGAGCCAGAATTATGGGGCTGTTACCTTTTGTCAGGCGATAAATTATGAAAAAAGACAACGAAAAATCCACTGACCTTGATAAACTCCTTGATTCTCTTCAGGATAAATTTGGCGAAGGCGCGATAATGAAATTGGACTTCGTTAAAAAAG
>PFKY01000008.1 GCA_002784365.1 Candidatus Wolfebacteria bacterium CG_4_10_14_0_8_um_filter_39_64
TATTTATTAAAACATCAAAAGCAGCTGACTGAAAAGAGGCGGCAACATTAGCTTTTAGCTTATAGTTTTTAGTTTTTAGTTGTTGATCACGAAGATAGTATAAAACCGAAGTTTTAAGCCCGGAAAAACTGAAATCATAATTTTTCTGATTAATCATTGGCCGGGGAAAATCTATGGCCGTTTGACGTCCATATTTTGCCAGTTTTTCAATCTCCGGGCCGCCAGGATAAGGAAGGCCTAACAATCGAGCCACCTTGTCAAAAGATTCGCCCACTGCATCATCCCGGGTCTCGCCAAGTTTTTTATAACGAACTAAATCTTTCATTAAAAGAAGAATTGTATGCCCGCCGCTAACAATTAAACTAATAGCAGGATATAGAATATAGGATTTAGAATTTAGGAGGTTGGAATATAAGTGACCGTCGAGGTGATTGGCGCCAATAATTCTTAATTCTTTATTCTTAATTCTTAATTCTTTATATATTTCTTTGGCGAAATTTATACCGGTCCAAAGGCATGGTTCCAACCCCGGGCCAACGGTTACGGCAATTAAATCAATATTAAGGACGTCAGACGTCCTTATATTGAATATTTTTTGGAATAATATCGGGAGGTTTTTAAGATGTTCGCGCTTGGCTAAGTTCGGCACAATGCCGCCAAAAGGCCGGTGAATTTTAATCTGAGAAGCCACTAAATTTTTCAAAATTTTAAATCGCGGCTTTTTTAGTTCGCCTTTTGCCTCAACCAAAGCAATAGCTGTCTCATCGCAAGAGGTCTCAATGGCAAGAATTTTCATAAGTTTTGCTTTTTATTTTAGCATTTAAAACAAGTTTTTTCATCCTTTTAATTATTAAGAAAAAATAAAGGGCAAAAATAATTTCCTGCGGATAACTTTGGATAATAAAAAGGCGGAGAAGATTTTATCCGCCTTTATCTAACTAAACTAACTAATAAAGGTTTTCCTTTATTTTTTCAACCACTCGAGGAGTTAATCTTCCCGCCTGCTTCTTTGAAGAATAGCCGAGAGTGGTGTTCATCCCGTCTTCAAGACGGAGAAGTAGATTATCGTTTTGATATACCTCTACTTCCACCACTACTATTCCCATCGCAAATATCCCCAACCAACCTCCTAAAGGAGCTGGGTGGTCTCCAATCCTTGTTTTGACGACCAGGGATTCAATCCCGGGTTGCTTTGTGAGGATAAAGCCAGCTTTCTCTAACTCGGCAGCCAGAGCGGCCTCGAATACTTTGGCAATCTCCTTATCATTAGTTGGCAACCCAATATTCTTTATTCTCCCGCCAGCGGTAAACTCTGGATCCTTGTAGGTTTTTATCTCGCCGATAAAAACCTCTTTTGTTTCTATAGTGGGGCTGCTAATTTTAGCCAGGAAACCTACACACCCCGTCATGAATAACAATAAAAACCATATCGGTAATAATCGCCTCATCCTACTCACCTCCTTAAACAAATTTGGCTCGGCCTTAGAAAAAGATTGACCGAGCCAGTTCATCGGTAATGGTTATAGCTCATTGAGAAATCGCCAATTCGGGTAAGTACTAATTTCCTTGCTCCGTCCTGCTCTGAGACCTCTATAGATTTTCCATCTTTTCTAAACAAAATTTTCATCGTCCCGGTTAAATCCTGTGAAGGAAACCAAACTTTTACTAGATACTCCCGGAACGAATCAATAGAGGAAGAAGCTGTAACCTTTCTATCTATTACATAGAAAAATTGAAAAACGACTTCTCTCTGCTCAGAGGGATTTCCGGAACGATAGATAGCATGTACTGTTCCCCGGCCACCGGGTTCAAAAGTATAAACTATCGAACCCTCCTTGTTTTCGCCTTTCCATTTCCCCCAAAGATGCTCATCCGCATTTGCGAAATTGCAAATAGCGAACAAACCTATTACCAACAAAACTATCAAAATTGACCATTTTCTCATAAAGTCGCCCCCTTTCCTTATATGTTTTTTTAATTTTTAAGTCTAATTAAAGTATAGCAAATTAAAAACAACTTGTCAATA
>PFKY01000046.1:0-733 GCA_002784365.1 Candidatus Wolfebacteria bacterium CG_4_10_14_0_8_um_filter_39_64
GCAGAATTCAGCCGGCAAAAATTGAAGAAAAAGTTGAGGAGGCCAGACAAGAGTTAAATAAAAAAATAATAGAATTGGGCGAGGCAGCTGCATATGAGACGGGGATTTACGACTTATCCAAGGAAATTATCCAGCTGTTGGGACGGCTTCATTTCCGGGTCAGTTACGGCCAGAATGTTCTGATTCACTCGATTGAGACCGCTTACTTGGCCGCCATGATAGCCGCTGAATTAGGTTGTAATATTGAGGTGGCTAAAAAAGCCGCTTTGCTCCATGATATCGGCAAAGCCATTGACCATGAAGTTCAGGGAAGCCACGTTGAATTGGGCCGAAGAATTCTGAAAAAATATGGTGTTGGAGAAGAAGTAATTCAAGCAATGGAGGCTCATCACGAGGAATATCCTTTTGCCAGTCCAGAGGCCTATATTGTGGCTGCGGCTGATGCCTTGTCAGCCTCTCGGCCAGGAGCCAGACGTGATACCTTGGAAAATTATTTAAAACGGCTGGAGGATTTGGAAAAAATTGCTTTGGGTTTTGAGGGTGTCAAAAATGCTTATGCCATCTCAGCCGGCCGGGAATTAAGGATATTCGTCACTCCGGAAAAGATTGACGATTTCAGGGCTTTGCAATTAGCCAGGGATATTGCCAACAAGATAGAATCTGAGCTAAAATACCCAGGAGAAATCAAGGTAAATGTCATCCGCGAAGTCAGGGCGGTAGAATACGCTAAATA
>PFKY01000046.1:747-5163 GCA_002784365.1 Candidatus Wolfebacteria bacterium CG_4_10_14_0_8_um_filter_39_64
AGAAATCCGGGTTAATCTTGAAAATCCTTGTAAAGTGAGTAAAATTTGTAGATGATTTACTTAATTCCCGTTGAGAATTTGATAAAAATGTGCAAATAAACAAAGTTTATCAAGGCGATTTCTTTGAGTTAATAAAGCAAGTTGATGACGAATCAATAGATTTAGTAGTGTGTGATGGCCCATTTGGAGTTACTACAAATGAGTGGGATAAAATAAAAAATATACAAGAATATAATTTCAATTTGATGAAATTATTTTCAAGGGTATTAAAAAGTGGTGGTGCATTATATTTATTCGGGAAACCCGACTGTATTGATTTTATTGACTACCGTCCGTATTTAACCCTTAATTCGAAAATAGTGTGGTATCAACCCAGTAGATTAGCTCAGGGAAGGACTAATTATACGAATAATTACGACATCATCGCTTATTTCACCAAAGGAAAAACTAAAGCATTTAATTTGGAACATATTCGCGTTCCGCAACTAGTAGAATTAGAGCATAGAAAAAGATGCGAGAACGTACCCTCTGTTGTCAACGGTAAATTTCACAAAACAAAATTTAATGGCAACGGGAAAAATCCCGGCGATGTTTGGGGAGACATAAAACAACTTACCTACAAATCAAAAGAACTGATAAACAGAGAATTTCTTAATACTATACAAAAACCTATTAAACTAATAGAAAGAATTGTAAAGGCCAGCTCAAAAGAGGGAGATATGGTGCTAGACCCATTTGCTGGTGTCGGGACTACATTTGTGGTTTGCAAGGAACTTAAGCGAAATTTTATAGGGTTTGAAATTAATCCAGATTTTGTTGAAATTTGCAACAAAAGGATAAGAGAAGTCGAATTAAAACAAAAAAGTAAATTATTTGTATAAATATGGTGCAAAAAATCATTTCCAAAATTATTGAGCTTATAATTAAAGCACAGAAATTAGCATTAAGTATTGGTATTTCTAACATTTTACAACCCGGGCTGGTTAAAGAAATGATAATTTCTGAAACGCTTGGGCATGAGTTAATAACCTCAAAAAGAGATGCAGATGCTCGCGATAAAAACGACCCATCAATTAAATATGAGTATCTATCTTGTTATGAGGGCGGGACAGGGCAATTAGATCGAATGTTTAAGTCGCCGGCAGACAAGAGGGCCGAATCCCTGCATAGAATAACTCGTAATAAGATGATTTACTTGGCGATATTTTATAAGAAAAATCCATTAAAGATTAAGATTATTTATAAAATTCAGCCAAGTGTTTTACTAAAAGAAACAGAACGCCAGTTAGATAGAAGCAGTAATCAAATATCGCATGTTGGCTTCTCTGAAGATTGGGCAAAACCAAACAGTATGGTTGTATATCGAGACAAAAAATTGATTGCTAAATAATTTTCAAAACCATGAAGCACAAAAAATTTGGCTTTAAATCTTCAAAATTTATGGCGATAGCTAATAATCCTTGATAAAATGAGGACTATTGACTTTTTCTCCTTATCAGATAAGAATTAATATAGATTTCTTCTATATTATTATAATTCTTAAAGCAAAGGTCGAGAAAGAGTATAATGCGATACTAATATACTAATTCATACTAATGATACGAATGAATACGAATTCGTATTTATTAGTATAATTCGCATCCATTACGTATATTGGCATCGGGTTTTATGAATAAAGTAGGACTTACCGAAGCAGTAATGAAAGCAGTCGGAATAGAGGTCAAAAAACAGGCAACCGAGACCGTTGAAGCAGTTTTTGATACTATTACTAAAACATTGGCCAAAGGAGAAGAGGTGGCAATTACCGGTTTTGGCACTTTTAAGGTGGCAAAAAGAGCGGCTCGAATGGGAGTTAACCCCCGAACCGGCGAAAAAATCCAGATCGCCGCTTCAATCAAGCCAAAATTCCGGGCTGGAAAGGTTCTTAAAGAAGCAGTGAAGTAAAAATAGAAGCGAAAAATCGCGAATATCAATCCTTCGATTAACTCAGGATTGTCCTGAATTTTATTGAAGGACAACGCAAAATTTCGCAAATAAATAATCCCGATTTTAGTCGGGATTATTTATTTTGAAGTATTTCATCTATTTGATAAAGAATTTCCCGTGTTGAGTCTATTTTTTTCAAGGATTCATTTAAATCTTTATCTCCCAGAGCTGACACTTCTTTTAATTCATTAGCTGCTTTTTCCAAAAGAGCTTGAATGGTTGAAATCTGGCTAAAATCAATTTGGGGACTAGTTTCAAGTAAATATTTAATTTCATTTAATTTTACCTGAATTGAGGCGTTCATTTCGCTCGCTTTAACCACTAAATTGTTTTGATTTAATTGGTTATTAATATAATAAACGCTTCCTGCTATTAAAATTAAAACAAGGGCTATTCCTGTTGCAAAAGCTAATCTGGTCAATCTGGTAGTGAAATAAAAATTATTTAAAATGTCAGCCGCCCAGCCCTGCTTTAAATTCGGGCTCTTAATTAAAGTGTCCAGCCCCTTTGAACCAAGAATCAAAAGCCGCGACTGCCTTGAATAATCAGGGTCGGGTTGAATTTGCTTTAATTCCTTTAAAATTTTAGATAAATCTTGATTCATGAATTTATGATTTTCTTCAGATTTTTAATGGCTCGGTGTTGAAGTAATTTGACGGCGGTTTCGGTTTTATCTAAAAGTGAAGCTACCTCTTGAAGAGAAAGATCTTCAATAAACCTTAAAATAATGACGTCTTGCTGTTGGGGATTAAGCTGGTGGATTGCTTTTTTAACTTTTTCAATATCTGAATTGTCGTCCATCACGCTGGAATAAGAAGGATTTTCAATTTTTAATTCAACAATGTCTTCAAGGGCTATATTTACCTTTTTTGTCCGGTAATAATCAATCACTTGATTGCGGGCCACCTGATAAAGCCAGCTGGAAAAAGGAAATCCCCGAAAGTCATACCTGCTTATACTTCCCCAGGTTTTTAAAAATACCTGATGGGTAAGGTCCTCGGCTTCCTCACGATGGCCCACCTTAAGATAAATAAACCGATAAATCTGCGGTTGATACTTATCATAAAGTAGGCCAAAAGCCGAGGCCTCGCCCTTAATGGCTTTCTCAATTATGTTTTTTTCGCCATCTATCATAGAAAACGAATGAGGTGATAATTAGTTTCTTTGAGCGGGTGAAGGGAGTCGAACCCTCATCTTTACCATGGCAAGGTAATATAATAGCCGCTATACGACACCCGCTTATTTTTATTGTGAAGGCGGCGGACCACTAGGCCCCTTTACCGATGGCGGACCGCTGGGCCCCTGGAAATTATTAATTTCAGGAACTGTTTGGATTTGTTCTTTAATAGTCGGCGCTTTAACTCCTGAGTTTGCAAAATAATCATAGACAAAATAAAGGCCGAGTAAAACAGCAAGAATAATTATAAAAATCAATAATTTTTTAGTCATTTTGTCCGCCCAGAGGGATTCGAACCCCCGACCTTCTCCTTAAGAGGGAGCAGCTCTACCAGCTGAGCTATGGGCGGGTGCCCCCGAGAGGATTCGAACCTCTAAATCAAGCTTCGAAGGCTTGCGTTTTATCCATTAGACTACGAGGGCAACAATTAGTTAATTAGTTTTTGGTTTTTAGTTATTAGTTATTTAGTTTATAATAAAGTTTAATGAGTTTCAATATTCCAAGAGAAATCGAAAATATTGCCGAAAAATTGCAAAAAGCCAATTTTCAGGCCTTTCTTGTCGGCGGTTGCGTCCGGGATTTAATAATAGAGCGTGAGCCCAAAGATTGGGATATCGCCACCAATGCCAAACCGGATGAAATTCAAAAAATCTTTTCTGATAGTGTTTACGAAAATAAATTTGGTACTGTCGGAATAAAAACTGGAAGCAAGAAACCAACGCTGGAGATTGTTGAGGTTACTACCTATCGTTTGGAAGGTAAATATACGGATAAGCGGCATCCGGATGAAATCAGATCCGCTAAGACTATTGAAGAGGATTTAAGTCGGAGAGATTTCACGATCAATGCGCTTGCCCTGAGTATCGCTGAAGGAGAAAAATCAAAGATTATAGACCCTTTTGCCGGACAACAAGATATAGAAAATAGAATTATCCGCACGGTCGGCGAACCAGAAGAACGTTTCAGCGAAGACGCCCTGCGATTAATGCGGGCGGTGCGATTCGCCGTAGAATTGGACTTTAATATTGAAGAAAAAACAGCTGAAGCCATAAAAAAACAGGCTGGACTTTTAGAAATAATTGCTAAAGAAAGAGTCCGGGATGAACTGGAAAAAATCATTATGATAGCTTCAGCCGCCAGAGGAATTGAGCTTTTGGAAAAATCGGGTCTCTTGAAATACATAATGCCGGAATTAAGAGAAGGTGTCGGCGTCGGCCAAAATAAACATCATATTTACACGGTCTTTGAACACA
>PFKY01000051.1 GCA_002784365.1 Candidatus Wolfebacteria bacterium CG_4_10_14_0_8_um_filter_39_64
TATCGAGAGTTGAAAGAAAAATTAATTAAAGAGGGGCATAAGTTTCGCTCAGAAACAGACACGGAAGTTTTGGCCCATTTAATTGAAAAATTTTTCCGAGGCAATTTGGAAGAAGCGGTTATCAGGGCCCTAAAACTTGTTAAGGGCACTTATGGCTTAGCGATTATCAGCAAAAGCGACCCGGAAAAAATCGTCGCGGCCAGGAATTCTTCGCCAATTTTAATCGGCATCAGTAATGATGAATATATTGTGGCTTCTGACGCCTCGGCGATTTTAGACCGCACCAAAAAAGTTGTTTATTTAAACGACGGAGAAATTGCTGTGATTACGCCTCAGGGAATAACTTTTACTAATTTGGCGCGGGAAAATCTTTTGAAAAAAATCGAAATATTAGAGTGGAATTTGGAAAAAGCCCAAAAGGCCGGCTATCCTCATTTTATGTTGAAAGAAATTTTTGAGCAGCCCGAAGCTTTAAAAAATTCTATGGCTGGCCGCTTAATTGAAAAAGAAGGGTTAGCCAAATTGGGCGGTTTGGAAAATATTCAGGATAAATTAAGAGAGGTTGAGAGATTGATTATTGTGGCTTGCGGCACTGCTTATTTTGCCGGACTGGTGGGTGAATATATGCTGGAAGAGTACGCGGGAATACCGGTGGAAGTAGAATTTGCTTCTGAATTCCGTTATCGCAAACCGATTTTAGACAAAAAAACAGCCCTGCTCTGCATTTCTCAATCCGGGGAAACCGCTGATACTTTGGCTGCTTTAAAGGAAGCCAAAAGAAAAGGGATTTTAACTTTAGGAATCGTTAATGTAGTCGGCTCAACCATTAGCCGGGAAACCGAGGCCGGTGTTTATAATCATATTGGTCCGGAAATTAGTGTGGCTTCAACCAAGGCATTCACTTCCCAATTGATTATTTTGGCTTTACTGACTTTGTTTTTAGGCAGACAGCGTCAGATGTCTTTGGTAATGGGCCAAAGAATTGCCAAAGAAATAAAGAATCTGCCGGATTTAGTGGAAAAAGTTTTAAAACAAGCAGCCCTAATTAAAAAATTAGCCAAAAAATATTACCAATCTAAGAACTTTCTGTTTCTGGGCCGAAAATATAATTACCCGATTGCTCTGGAAGGAGCTTTGAAACTTAAAGAAATTTCTTACATCCACGCCGAGGGTTACGGGGCCGGTGAGATGAAACATGGGCCCTTGGCTTTAATTGATAAAAATTTCCCTACTTTTGGCCTTGCTTTTTCCGACAGCGTTTATGAAAAAATGATTTCCAACTTAGAGGAAATCAAAGCCCGTGGCGGTCCGATTTTAGCTCTGGCCACCGAACCCCGCAACTCAACTAAGTTGAGTTTACGGGGCGAAGGCAATAAAGAAATCAAAAAAATAACCAGCGATGTAATTTATATTCCCAAAACATTGGAAATGCTATCGCCGATTTTATCAGTTGTGCCTTTGCAACTTTTTGCTTATTATTGTAGCGTGTTCAGGGGCTTGGACGTAGATAAGCCGAGAAATTTGGCAAAATCAGTGACAGTAGAATAAAAGGGCCTATGGTCTAGTGGCACGATGTGGCATTCGCATTGCCAAGACGGGAGTTCGATTCTCCCTAGGTCCACCAAATAAAAACCGCTTCTAAAGAAGCGGTTTTTATTTGGTGGTGTTTGTAAAAGACCTCACCATACCTTAAACAATATCCCACTCCTAAA
>PFKY01000009.1:0-1142 GCA_002784365.1 Candidatus Wolfebacteria bacterium CG_4_10_14_0_8_um_filter_39_64
ATAAATTTTCTCCACCCCTACTCCGGCAATACTGGTCCTGACAGTAAAAGTCGCGCCGGGTTCTTGGCCGTGTTTTCGGCTAAGGACTATTCCCTGAAAAGTGCCGAATTTATCTTGGACCGCCACTCTAGCGCCAGGTTTTATTTGTTTTAGAATTTCTTTATCCATACAAATTATAGTAGCAATCACCTACTTATTAGTCAATCTTTTTAAAACTAATTTTAATTCTTCCGGCAAACCAGATTCAATTTTAATTCGGCGACCGTTTTCCAAACTGAATTCCAACGACTCGGCGTGAAGAAACAATCGTTTTAACCCCAAAGGATTTTTTTTCGGTCCGTAAAGTAAATCACCTACAACAGGATGACCGGTAGAAGCCAGGTGAACCCGAATTTGATGAGTCCTTCCAGTTTTGGGCATAACCCTCACAAAAGAAAAGTATAACAATTTATTGACGATCGTCAATGGTTTGTTATATTTAAAATATTTTAAAACTTTGTATTCGGTAATTGCCTCTTTTTCCATTTTCCCCTGCCAGACAGTTCTTTTGGTGGTGCCGGATTTAAGACGAATTGGTTTTTTAATAACGCCGAATTTTGGTTCAAGTTTTCCGTAAACCAAAGCCAAATAATTTTTTTTGATTTGGCGGGTCTGAAAAAGATTTTTTAAATATTCAAAATATTTTTGATTTCTGGCAATTAAAATAACACCGGAAGTGTCTCTATCCAAACGATGAACAATCCCCGGCCGCAAATTCGTCTGCCCTGAACTTGTTGAAGGGTCACCGACACTTTTTATTTCCGGATATTTTTTAAGAGCCCAATCAGTTAACGTCCTTTCTTCGGTTCTTAATTCTGCATTCTTAATTCTTAATTTTGCTGGGTGCACCAGCAGGCCAGCCGGTTTATAAACCGCTAAGAAATTTTTGTCTTCGTAAATAGGAGTAATCTGTTCTTTCATTGGTGCAGTATTCTTGAATTAGTCCGAACGCATTTTTCCGAAAAAGTCCCCCCGCGAAAATTCGGAAAGGCGGCGGAGCCGCGCCGATGACAATTTTAAGTTTTTCTATGAGTTAATTATAACTCATCACAGTAAATTTTTCAATGAAAAATGATTGAAAAATTTACTGCTTTGGCGGCAAA
>PFKY01000009.1:1153-3125 GCA_002784365.1 Candidatus Wolfebacteria bacterium CG_4_10_14_0_8_um_filter_39_64
TTTTGAAAATAAAAAAGGGGTTCAATCCCCGAAGGAATTAGAACCCCATAGCAATAGCTTTAGCACCGATATCGCTTCGGTACTGCTTGCCCTCAAACTCAATCAGATGTGCCGCTTCGTATGCGCGGTCGAGCGCATCGCGGAGTGTGTTGCCGATTGCTGTTACGCCGAGGGCACGTCCGCCGGACGTTTTGAGTTCGCCGTCAAAAGTCGTTCCTGCGTGGAAAACGACCACATCAGACACACGCCCCGCTTCGGCTACGCCGCGAATCGGCAAACCCTTCTTGTATTCGTCGGGATAGCCGCCGGAAGCGATGACAACACACACGGCAAAACCGGAATGCCACTCAATCGCGAGGTCGGCGAGTGTGCCATCAACGCACGCCTCCAAGATGTCGAGCAAGTCGGTTTTGAGAAGCCGCATGTAGCTTTGTGTTTCGGGGTCGCCGAATCTCGCGTTAAACTCCAGCACTTTCGGGCCGCTTGTCGTCATCTTGAGTCCGGGATAGAGCAAGCCGGTGAACTGCCGCCCGCGCTTCGCAAGAGCTTGAAGCGTTGAGCAAACAATACGCTCGTCAATATCTCGCAAAGCGTCGGCACTCACCCACGATAGAGGAGCAATTGTTCCCATGCCGCCAGTGTTCTTGCCTTTGTCACCATTGCGGATTGGTTTGTGGTCTTGCGCGGGCGGCAGCAAAACATGATTCTTGCCGTCGCAGAACGCATGAATGGAAATTTCTTGTCCGTCAAGAAATTCCTCAACAACCACTTCCTTGCCTGCTTCCTTGTGAACGTTCTCAAGCATGATCTCAGCGAGAGCGGCTTCCGCTTGAGCAAGCGTCTTGCAAACATACACGCCTTTGCCGAGTGCAAGTCCACTTGCTTTGATGACGATAGGCGCGCCATGTTCACGAACATACGCAAGCGCTTTGTCGTATTCGCTAAAAATCTTGAATGTCGCTGTTGGTATACCAGCTTCATTCATCAGATTTTTAGCGAACGCCTTGGACGATTCGATTTCTGCGGCGGCACGCGTCGGGCCGAAAATCCGCAGTCCTCGCGCCTGAAAAGCGTCTACAACGCCGAGCGCCAGAGGATCGTCGGGGCCGACGACAGTCAAACCAACTTCGTTCTTTTCGGCGAACTGAACCAACCCATCAATATCAGTGGCGTCAATCGCGACATTTTCCGCAATCTGACGCGTGCCGCCGTTTCCGGGCGCAATATACAGCTTGCCGATGCGAGACGATTGCGCGAGTTTCCATGCAAGCGCGTGTTCTCTCCCACCACTACCGATAATCAGAACATTGCTGACCATATTTTTTCCTCCTTTCTTGTTAAAGTGCGGTTTGTCTAATCTGTTCATACCTAACTTAATTATAGCCGAAAAATAAAAAAACCGAAACTAAATTCGGAATCAAATATGAAAAAATTTTCTTTTACAAAATGTGGTTCGGGCCGATATTTTTATCAGGTTCTTTAGCAGTTTTGGTCTCGACGAAAGTCGGACCGACAATTTTAAGTTTTTCTATGAGTTAATTATAACTCATCACAGTAAATTTTTCAATGAAAAATGATTGAAAAATTTACTGCTTTGGCGGCAAATTCTTTTTTGGAAAAGAAACGGGATTCTTTGGTAGTTTTTATCTATTGGCCAAAGCGGGTGTTTTGACTGGGCCCCTATCTTTTTGCACAAGAGATTTTGCTTTAGCTAAAAATTTACTGGCTTCTAAAATTTCAATTAAAACTGGTATATTGTTTTTAGTAAAATGAACAACAATATTACCAATTTCTTTAGCAAAATCAATTGGTTTGTCAGCAATTTCCCACATTAAAACATCGGCCTCTGGTTCGTATGAAATTTTTGCTTTATTTTTGCTTTTTATATTACTTTTCATATTGTTTTCTTCTACCGGGATAAAACGTTATGACCTTTATAATCCCAAACTCTTGTTTATATACTACTCTTAAA
>PFKY01000063.1 GCA_002784365.1 Candidatus Wolfebacteria bacterium CG_4_10_14_0_8_um_filter_39_64
CAAAACTCTTTGACTTTTCCTTTCTGGTGCCCCCGAGAGGAATCGAACCCCTATTTGGAGTTCCGCAAACTCCCGTCCTGTCCATTGAACGACGAGGGCTTTTTAAAATCTTATTAATTTTGAGAATGAATCGGCTAATGATTCGCTATATTCTTCTTTGGTGATATATTTCTGTAGAAAATCTTTGATTTTTTCCTCTTCCTCAGCCGGGAAATTAATTTTCAGGTAAGAAGAAAATCTTTTTTTGAGTTTTAATATTAATTCGCCGTGAATGTCAAAACCCTCAATTTCGCTGAAAGGATAAAATTTAGCGCTTACCGGGTCATTATTGGGCAAATTGATTTCAATCCCCTTTTCACTGAGTTTAAAATTCCAAATTGTCGGGTTCCGACCGGCCGAATAAACAACCACCAACCAGGCAATGACGATAAAAATCGCAAACAAAAAATTTCTCTGCCAAAGAGATAAAGCTAATAAAATGATTCCGATAATCAAACTCAGCCAGTACCAGGAAATGTCTTTGGGGCTGTATTTGAATTCCGGCGCTTGCCACTCTATCACGGACTCATTCTGACTGGACACGGACCTATGCGGACTTTTTTTTGTGCTAGTCCGTGTAATGTTGATTTTTAAGGTTTTTTTCATCATTACAATCAAATAATAATTGGAAATGGTTAATTAGTAAAGAGAGCAATAAATCGAACCCTAACTATTGAACTATATAGTACATAATGATACAATTAATATTATGAAATTTGCAGAAAAATTGAAAGCTATTAAATTACGACGACGGGGATATAGTTATAAAAAAATACGTAAAACTGTTAAGGTTTCGAAATCTTCACTAAGTAGATGGCTAAACGAAATCGATTTAACACCTAAACAAAGAGAGAAATTACTGATAGGTCGGGAATTTTCAAGATACGCAGGCGCAAAAGCCAAAAGAAGAAAGAAAACAGAGATTATAAAGATGATAGTTAATAGAAGTCGGGAAGAGTTTATTCACTTAGTTAAAAATCCTTTATTTTTATCAGGCCTTATGCTTTACTGGGCAGAAGGCGATAAAAATCAAGCAGAAAGAGTCAAATTTACCAATTCCGACGAAACAACTATAATTTTAATGATGAGTTGGTTCCGTGAAATTTGTAAAGTTCCCGAAGAAAAATTTAGAATAGCCTTGCATATTCATAATCTTCACTCTAAATCAGATGTTAAATATTATTGGTCTAAATTAACTGGAATACCCACGCAACAATTTCACAAACTATGGATTAAAAAAAGCTCTTTGCGTCAAAGAAGAAATATCCTCTATAACGGAACTTGCGCTATTGTCGTCAATGATAAAAATCTTTTCAGAAGAATAACCGGCTGGAAATTAGGATTGTTGGATTATTTTAACATAACTCCCCGTAGTTCAACGGATAGAACGAGGGACTTCTAATCCCTAAATGGAGGTTCGATTCCTCCCGGGGAGACAAAAAATTAGCGCGGGGTAAGGCGTTGATGCGGGTTCGATTCCTGCCGGGGGCGCATAAAAAAAATTTAGGTTTATAATGTTCTTGTATTTGTTCTGAATTTTAATAAAATTAAAAAGATGAAAAGAATTCAATTTGGGTTGGGCAAGCATCTAATTATTGATGCCTACGGAATCGAGGAGGAAAAAATAAAGGACTTGCGGGCGATAAGAAATTTACTCAGGGACCTGCCAAAAAAATTTAAAATGCGACCCTTGAGCGACGCGGTTGTCAAAAAAGTCGCGAGCGACTATTATCCGAATTATGGCATCTCTGGCTTTATTATGCTCTATGAAAGCCACATCTCAATCCATACCTGGCCGGAACAAGGATATGCGGCAATAGATGTTTATTCCTGTAAAGATTTTAATGAAAAACCTGTCATCAAATATCTCAAAAAATATTGGGGTTGTAAAAAAATGAAAACGAGAGTAGTAATGAGAGGGTAAACTTTATTAAATT
>PFKY01000053.1 GCA_002784365.1 Candidatus Wolfebacteria bacterium CG_4_10_14_0_8_um_filter_39_64
AATTTATTCGCCTAATTTTCGTTGGCCAGGGCATATTATTTTTCTGATTTGAATTCGGATAGTTTTAATGTCTTAATCAAACTGCCACAGTAGACTTTCCTTCGGTAATAAATAGCTACACTCAAAGAAACTGCAAAAAGCACTGAAGCTGCTATCGCTGTCCAAAGCAACTGCGTGCTTTTAGGATTAGTAGTAAAATAGGCAGTCCAAAATCCAACTGTGATGGTCGCTAAAAGAGATGCGCACCATGTAAAAATTTCGTAGTGCCTAAGCTCATTTGCTTGTACCAGTTCAATGCTAATTTTATCAGGAAAACGAACCTCAACGACCGTGTCGTTTCTCATCTCCATTGTTTTTGGTAGTGATTCTAGTTTGTTGGGCATGTTTTTACTTTGAAAATTGGCTTAAAAATTCTTTGATTAATTGTCTACTTTCATTGATTTGCTCATTCTTGGGATACAGCTCAATGAAATCAATTGTCCCTTTTATTTCTTGATACGCATATATAATCCGCAAAGACGCGCCTCGCAAATATCTGCAAAAAAGGCGCGCCTTTAATATCTTTACTTCCTCTTGGCTATGGAGAATCACGAAATGCTTCCCGCTTCCCAACGGAAACTCGGAGACAACCTTCTTGAACTCAACCAGGTCATCAGACAGAGATCGATATTTTTTTGATAACCGCTTGAAATTTTTTGCAAATTCATCAGTTTCATTAAAGTTCATCTTCATAATTTCTTACAGAGTGCTCTTGATCACGATAAAATACACTCTCATAACTGATTATTTCTCCCGACTTATGCACTTTCCATGGAATATCATTGTGTGAATAATCAGAAAGCTCATTGGCATTTTTATCAGACAAGCGAGCTAGAACCTCATCAATATGTTTAATCTCCTGCGCGGAAAGTGATTTTAAGTCTGGTTCTCTGCGAGGCAAATACTTTTTTTGCTCATATTGAAAGTAGCTACTTTTGACGCGTTCAATCTCTTTTTTCTCCTCCATATTTTCAATAATTTTTTTGAATTCTATCGGAGTCGGTCCATAATGGTTTTTTATATAGCGCGCACCGGTTAGTTGTTCTTCAAATTTTTCGTAGAAATCAAAATCAATAAAATATAAAAGCTTATACAGTGCGGTTTCACCGATATTCGGCTTTGCGCCAACCTTATTTAACACATACAGAAGGATTTCCTTAAATTTCTTTACATTCGCGCGCGGCATTACAATACGAATATCGCTCTGTTTTTTGCTCTTTATTCCTGATTCAAGAATTACTTCCCGTGAGGCAGAAATGTTATTTGTCAAAAAACTTTCTAAACTCAAACTAAAAATACTGGCAAGTTTTTTTGCCTCTGATATAGTAATTTCACGTTCACCCTTCTCAATCTGCATATAAGTAGGGCGCGAGATGCCAAGCTCATCTGCAAGCTGCTTCTGCGAAAATTGGTTTTGCTCGCGTAGTAATTTAAGTTTTTTATATAGTTCCTTAGCCATATATTTATATTAACATACTACTCCTGTAAAGAAATCTTGTCAAGTGGATAAGTAGAAAACTATTACATCATATTATAACGTGAATTTAAAGCCATAGTTACAGCAACTTATTAACTTCGCCCAATGCAGCTTTAAGTTTTTTCTCACCACTTTCAATCTCCTCCAAAATCTTCGGGTCGCGG
>PFKY01000049.1 GCA_002784365.1 Candidatus Wolfebacteria bacterium CG_4_10_14_0_8_um_filter_39_64
CTTTATCAGAAACGCGATTTTTTCTAAGCACGGAAATTTCCAGTATTTATTCGCGGCCAGCTCCTAACGGCGGAAACAGAGTTTATCGGATTCATAATTTGATTTTCTCGCCCGACACTGAAACTGTTGAAAAAATTAATACTCAACTGGGCTGGATTGGCAATTTAAAATCCGATGGCCGGCCGATTTTGGGATTAGATGCCCGAGAACTGGCAAAAATTGTTTTAAACACCAATCCTAAGGCGGCTATTGTGCCGGCCCACGCCTGGACTCCCTGGTTTTCTGTTTTCGGCTCAATGTCTGGTTTTGATTCCATTGAAGAGTGCTTCGGGAAATACGCGAAAAACATTTTTGCCATTGAAACTGGTTTATCTTGTTACGATAAAGAAACAGAACTATTAACCGAAAATGGGTGGAAAAAATTTGATCAGGTTGGATACGAAGATAAAATTTGTACCTTAAATCCAAAAACCAATAGAATTGAATTTCAAAATCCCAAAAAAATACACACTTATCCTTATAAAGGAAAGATGTATAAATTAAAAACTAAAAGAATTGATTTATTAGTGACGCCAAACCATCAACTCTTTTATAGTCCTTGTGATTTCCGTAAATCGCCCCAGTTTTATTTAAAAGAGGCTGAATTACTCTTTAATAAATCAAAAAGATTTAAAAAAGATGGCGTTTGGATTGGTAAAAACACGAACTATTTTATTTTACCGGCCGTTAAAATTAAGCACGGAAGCAAATATTATTCTGGTTACCGAATTAAAAAAGAGAGAAAATTGCCTATAAAACCTTGGCTGAAATTCTTTGGATTTTGGATAGCCGAGGGATGGACTACTCAGGGCAAAAATGGTCAATACGCTGTTTGTCTTGCTAACCGAGATAATAGTTTACTTTCAGAAATGAAAAGAATTCTCGAAAGCTTTGGTTTTAATGTTTATTGGGACAAAAGAACAAATAATATTCTTAGAGTAAGGGATTATCAACTGTTTTACTACCTAAAACAATTCGGCAAATCTTCTGATAAGTTTATTCCTCCAGAAATCAAATCCTTATCAAAAGAGCTTCTTGAGGTATTTTTTGAATACTACATAAAAGGAGATGGTCATAGATATGGAAGGACAAAAAAGGGGCTTTCAGCGACAACAATTTCAGTTCGGCTAAGAGACGATCTTCAAGAATTAGCTCTTAAGCTTGGCATGTCCGCGTATTATAAATTAGGTTATAAAAAAGGAACTCCGATTCTTTCTTTGCCCAAAGCTAAGCTTAGAGGATATAAACAGAGCAAAGATTCTTGGATAATCTTCTTTATAAGGAAAAATCTCCATACGGTTCTGCCTTCAACAATTAAAAAACATAATTACATTGAATCTTGGGTTAATTTTAAAGGCCCAGTATTTTGTGTTACAGTTCCCAATCATATAATTTATGTCCGAAGAAATGGCATTCCGGTCTGGTGCGGAAATTCTGACCCGGCAATGAATTGGCGGCTTTCCAAACTGGATAATATCGCCTTGATTTCCAATTCTGATTCGCATTCTTTTCAGCGTATCGGCAGAGAAGCGAATATTTTTGACACGGAATTATCTTATGATGGGATCATAGAAGCGATTAAAAGCGGTGTGCCGAATCAGCGTAAATCAGCTTTAAATCAGCATAAATCAGCGTTTATCGCAACAATAGAATTTTTTCCCGAAGAAGGCAAATATCATTTTGACGGTCATCGCCTATGCGGCATTGTTTTCTCGCCCGAAGAAACAAAAAAACACAATGGCATTTGTCCGAAATGCGGCCGAAAATTAACTATTGGCGTAATGAATCGGGTGGAAAAATTAGCTGACAGACCCGAAATTGAAGTCAAATCCGGGGACTATTATCAAGCTTATAATCAACGCGTTCCCTATTATAACCTGATTCCGCTTGATGAAATTATCGCCGAGGTTTTTGGTTTGGGAGTGGCAGCTAAAAAAGTTAAAGAAGAATACCAGAATTTAATTAAGACCTTTGGCAGTGAATTAAAAATTCTTTTGGAAATGAAAGACGAAGAATTAAAAGGTGCGACTGACGATAAAATCAGACAGGGTATTAAAGCGGTTCGCGAAAAAAGACTGAAAATCAGGCCCGGTTATGACGGTGAATACGGCAAAGTGGAAATTTTCAGTCAAGAAGAAAAAAAGGAAATAGAAACCCAAAAAGCGTTATTTTAGTAATCTTTTTTTATGTTGTCTTATAACGAATTAAAACCCGGCGTTTTGATTATTTTAGACGGTCAGCCGTTTGAAGTGCTGGAATCCGAGTTTTTGAGGATGCAGCAGCGCCAGCCGGTAATGAAAACAAAGCTGAAGAATTTAATTTCCGGCAAAATAATTGAACGTTCTTTCCAGCCCAGCGACCAATTGGAAGAAGCGGAAATTGAAAAATTTCAGGCAAAGTTTTTATATTCCCATCGTGATGAGCTTTGGTTCTGCGAAGTAAATAATCCCAAAAACCGTTTTATGTTGAAGTCCGAGGTAATCGGCGACAGGAGCAAATTTCTAAAACCGAATTTGGAAATTTCGGCTGTAAAATTCGGCGACAAAATTATCAGCGTTGAATTGCCGATAAAAATTGGTTACAAGGTCGTTGAAGCGCCGCCAGCCATTCGCGGGGACACGGCCCAAGGCGGAACAAAAGTTGTCGTCTTAGAGACCGGCGCCAAAATATCAGGGCCGCTTTTTATTAATGAAGGAGATATTATAAGGATAAATACCCAGACTGGCAAATATGTTGAAAGAATTGAAAAGGGATAAAAAAATCTTTGTGGCGATGTCTGGCGGGGTGGATTCTTCAGTCGCCGCTTTATTACTAAAAAAACAAGGCTACGATGTAGTCGGGGGTTTTATGAAATATTGGGCAGATTTTCAAAGCGTTTCAGGACACGCAGAAAATCGTTGCTGCTCCTCGGAAGCACGGCGAGACGCGATGAAAGTTTGTAGTAAACTAAACATTCCTTTTTTGACTTGGGATTTTCAAAAAGAATTCAAAAAAGCAGTGGTTAATGATTTTATTTCCGGCTATAAAAAAGGAATTACGCCGAATCCCTGCGTGATTTGTAATAAAGAAATTAAATTCGGATTGTTTTTTGAAAAAGCCCTGAAAATGGGAGCGGATTATGTGGCCACTGGCCATTATGCGAGGTTAGCGACAGGCGACAAGAAACAAGGGACAAGAAAAAGAAAATCCTTATCGCATGTCTCATGTCGCATGTCTCTTTTTGCCGCCAAAGATAAAAACAAAGATCAATCTTATTTTCTTTGGACGTTAACTCAAAATCAATTAAAACATTGTCTTTTTCCGATAGGCGATCATTTGAAATCCGAAGTGCGGCAAATCGCGAAAAAAGCCGGCTTACCAGTGGCCTTAAAAAGAGCAAGTCAGGAGGTTTGCTTTGTTTACGACGCGGACCTGACAGGATTTTTAAAAAAATGGATTAAGCCGAAAAAAGGGGAAATCATTGAATTAAAAACCAATAAAAAAATTGGCGAGCATAACGGTATTCAATTTTATACTATCGGTCAAAGAGTTCCGATTGGCGGCACCGGGCCTTATTACGTATTCTCCAAGAATTTAAAGAAAAACCAGTTAATTGTCATCGGGAAAGACGATAAAAATTCACTTTATAACGAAATAGCCTTAAAAAACGTTAATTGGATTTCTGGTGAGCCGCCAAAATCAGCAAAAATTTTAGTCAGAACCCGCTATCGCCAACCCTTAGTATCAGCGAAAATTATGCTTCACGCGTCACGCTTTATGCTTTATTTTGACCAGCCGGTCAAATTTGTAGCGCCTGGTCAGTCAGCGGTTTTCTACAATAAAGAGAATGAACTGCTGGGCGGTGGTGTTATAATATAATTAATGAGAATTTATGACATCGCCTTTTATATTGCTGGTTTTTTTATTTTAGGCGTGTTAGCCGCCAGCTCCGGATTGAATTTCATAATTATTATAATGGCGACCATTCTAATGGCCGCTATATTTCTATTTATTGGCTATCTTAGAAAAATCCCAAGAATTTTTTGGCTCACCGGTTTGTGTTTGTTTATTATCATCGGCGCTTTTTATTATTTTTGGTGGAACAGTTATCAGATTAAAAATTTAAACATTATTTTTGATGAGAAAATAAATTTTCAGGGGTTAGTGGTAAAAAATCCCGAACAGGGTAATCAGCAAAAATTAGTTGTAACATTTCAGCCGCCTTATTCAGGAAAAGTTCTGATAAAACTTCGGTCTTATCCGAGTTTTGATTATGGAGATCTTATTAATTTTGAAGGAATAATAAAGAGGCCCGATTCTCAAAGTTATGCGGCTTACTTAGCCAAAGATTCTATCTTTGGAATAGTTGATTATCCAAAAACTGAATTAATAGCTAAAAATCAGGGATCAGTAATAAAATCCCAACTTTTTAAGTTAAAAGAAAAACTAATAAGCAATTTCCAAAAAACCTTGTCAGCAGAAAAAAGCGCTTTTCTGGCTGGCATTACTTTGGGTGAAAGAACGGAATTTTCCCAAGAGTTTAAAGAGGCAATGGCTAAGAGCGGCACCACCCATTTGGTGGCGCTTTCCGGCTATAACATCACGATTATTGTTTTGGTGATCGCCGCTTTTTTCAGCCGATTTTTATCCCGAAAAATAACTTTCGTTCTGACGATTCTGGCAATTTTCGGTTTTGTTTTAATGACTGGTGCCGAGGCCTCGGTAGTCAGGGCAGCCATCATGGGTTTTATCGCTTTATTAGCCAGCCAGGTGAGTCGGCTTTATAGCATCCGCAACGCCATTGTTTTGGCCGCTTTTTTTATGGTGCTGGTTAATCCTCGAGTTTTATATTTTGACGTTGGCTTTCAGTTATCATTCGCCGCCCTACTCGGCATTGTTTATCTTGGCCCGGCCATTCAGAAATTTTTTAGAATAAAAGAGGAAGGGGGATTTTTGGGCTGGCGAAAGAATTTTTTAACCACTACCTCGGCTCAACTGGCGGTGGCTCCTTTATTAATTATTAATTTTAACCAATTTTCATTGACTGCCCTTATAGCTAATATTTTGATTTTGGAAGTAATTCCGCCCACAATGTTTTTAGGATTTCTGCTTGGGGCAATGGGATTTTTCTCAACGGCTTTAGCCATAATTTTGAGCTGGTTTATAAATTTATTTCTGGTTTATGAATTAACCCTGATTAATGTTTTCGCCAAAATTTCTCTGCCGATTACCAAAATCGGAATTTCAGGAATTATAATCTATTATTTAATAATGGTTGGATTTATAGTTTATAATTATAGAAATGTTAAGTCCTAATCGTTTAATTTTAATAATGATATTTTTGGTTGTTTTTGATTTTTTTATCTGGGGGCTGATTCTTTTTGAGCCGGTTAATAAAAATTTACAAGTTTATTTTCTTGATGTTGGTCAGGGAGATTCTGAATTGGTTATTTTGCCCAATGGTCCTAAGGTTTTAATTGACGGCGGTCCCAATAACAAGGTTATTAATGAACTGGCCTCGGTTTTGCGGCCGACTGACCGCTATATTGACCTAATTTTACTTTCCCATCCCCAAACAGACCATTTTACCGGCTTAATTGACGTTTTAAAACGTTATCAGGTCGGCGTTTTTATTTTTAACGGCCGCAGTGGCACGGTCGATTCCTGGTCAAAATTAATAAAAGTTATCAAAGAAAATAAAATCCCGGCTGTAGTTTTGGCAGCCGGAGACAAAATTCATTATCTTAACAGTCAATTTAATTTTCTTCTGCCGGATAAGAATTTTATTGAAAGTACAGATTTGAACGAAACCACCTTGGTCTCGCTTTTGCAAAGCCAGAACTCAAAAATTTTGTTTACCGGAGACATTGATGCTAAAATAGAAGATTATTTGATTAGGAAATACGATTTGGATATTGATGTTTTAAAAGTCAGCCATCACGGTTCAAAATTTTCTTCAGGCGAAAAGTTTCTATCTAATATCTCGCCTAAAATAGCGGTCATTGAGGTCGGAAAAAATTCCTACGGCCATCCAACAAAAGAAGTTTTAAAAAACTTGGCTTCAGTTGGCGCTCAAATTTTCCGCACCGACAAGGACGGAACGATTAAATTACTAATTAATAATCAGGGGATTAGTATCTTTAAGAAGAAATGATTTTGCGTTATCATTCTAATTATGAAGATTAACCCATATATTTTCCGCGGTTATGACTTGCGCGGCATAGTTGATAAAGACTTAAATCCCGAAATAGTGGAACATTTGGGGAAAGCATACGGGACTTTTTTAATCAAAAGAGGAATTAAAAAGGCGGCGGTGGGCTATGATTGCCGCTTAAGCAGTGAATCTTACAGCGAGGCGATAATAAGGGGACTATTGGCTACCGGTGTTGATGTTATTGATATCGGCTTGGCTTTGGCTGGCAATGTCTATTGGGCGCAGTATTACTTTAAAGCGCCGGGTTGCGTTTTGACTTCCGGCTCTCATAATCCAGCTAATTATAACGGATTTAAATTTGGCACGGGTTTTTCCGCCACCATGGTGGCTGACGAAATTCAGGAATTGCGCCAAATAGCCGAAAAAGGTGAATTTAACCAAGGCGAGGGCGAGTTAGAGAAAAAAGATATCAAAGAAGAATATTTTAACGATTTAATTAAAAGATTTTCTGTGCCTTTTAATTTTAAAGTAGTAGTTGACCCCAGTCATTCTACTCCTGGTGCTTTTGTACCTGAGCTTTTGAAAAAAGCCGGCTGTCAGGTAATTTGCAACAATTGCGAACTTGATGGGACTTTTCCCATTGGCACACCTGACCCAACCGAGAAAAAAATAGCGGAAAGATTGGTGAAAAAAATCTTAGAAGAAAAAGCCGACTTAGGCTTCTCTTATGATTCTGATGGAGACCGCCTTGGCGCGGTTGACGATAAAGGCAATATTTTATGGAACGATATTTTAGTAGCGCTTTTCGCCGCTGACGCTTTGGAGCGAAATCCCGGAACAAAAATTGTCTTTAATACTCTATGTTCCAAAGTTGTCCAGGATGCGATTCGGCTGAAAAGGGGTCAAGCAGTTATGTGGCGGACTGGCCATTCCTTCATCAAAGCCAAAGCCCAGCAGGAAAAAGCGGTTTTTGCCGGCGAGCTGTCCGGTCATTTTTACTTTTTGGATAAATTCTATCCTCATGATGACGGCTGCTATTCCACTTTGGCACTTCTTAGTTATTTATCCCGCACAAAAAAAACGCTCTCCCAGGCCGTGGCTGATTTGCCTCAATATATTTCCAGTCCGGAAATTAAGATTGGCTGTCCTGATGAATTAAAAGTCGGGTTGATGGAGAAAATCGCCGATAAATTGCGTCAGGATTTTTCCCGAGCAGAAATTATTGACGATGAAAGAGCCGGCGACGGTGTACGTCTGGAAACAAAAGACTCAATGTTTATTATCCGTTATTCCCAGAATGGTCCTTATTTAACCATTAAATTTGAAGCCCGCGACCAAGAAAAATATAATCAACTGAAGAATTATATTAATCAATTACTTCAATCCTACGGCGAAATTGACTGGAGTTTTGGAGTCAATGTTGAGAGTTTAAGATAAAAAAGGGCGTTAAGCTGAAAATAAAAGCTTAAACGCCCTTACGTCTTTGCCACCTTTGCCAATAACCTTCCAAGCTTTTGATAGCCAAACCAATAGCCCCAATCAGAAACAAATTGATTAAAACATAAAGAGTGAAAAACAATATTTTTTCAGGAAAATATCGGTCGAGAATTAACAGCAAAAACCAAGCCAAAACAGCTGCTGCCTGCAAAACCATCTTTGCCTTGCCCCATTTATTTGAAGAGACATCCAATCCTTTTATTGCCCCGAATAGGCCACCACTCAACAAAATAAGCTCCAAAGAGATTACCACCGTTACCAAGCCCTCAGTTAACAACTTAAAAGATAAACTAATTTCCAGTCTTGGCCAGTAACACCAAGCTAAAATAACAATCACCGGGCAGATAAAAATTTTATCTGCCAAGCGATCTAAAAAAGCACCGATGGCGGTTTCGGCATTAAACCTTCGAGCTGCCCAGCCGTCTAAGGCATCAAGAATACCGCAGCCAAGAACAATCAAAAACATTAAAATCAGCTGAGAACTGTAGAGGGCTAAAAATACTAGCCAGGCCGCCAAAATCAGACGGGCAACGGTAAAAATATTTGCCAAATTCTTTTTTAAAAGAGCAATCATTAGCCACCTCCTTATAGACAGAATTTCTTCAAATTAAACACCTCTTTTCGTAAAAAGTCAAACTTTAATTCGTTGATTCTTATTTGAAAGTGTTTTAAAATTAAGAATTATAGATAAAAATGTCAAAGAAGAATCATAGGAAGAAATATAGAGAGAAATGGTTTGAGGAAAAACCCAAAGAGCCCCGGCTTCATCCAGAGACCAAAAAAAGCATCTGGGCCATAGTTTTTTTGGGCATTGCCGCAGTTCTGATTTTGGCCAGTTTTAAGAGCGCTGGACCATTCGGCAATTTCCTCTATCTTTTTTTCGAGAAACTTTTCGGCCGGGGCTATTATCTTTTGCCGGCGATTTTTCTGGTCTTAGCCGGCGTGTTTTTGACTTCCGAGCGCCAGCGAATTTACCAAATCACTTTTTTAGGAGCCGGACTTTTCACTTTGGCGGGCTTGGGTTTAATTGACATTATTTTCCCCGACAGAGGCGGATGGGTTGGTCGTATTGTTGGATTTTTAGAAATCCCTTTTGGTTATACAGCTTCAATCATCATTGTTATTATTGTCATTATCATTTCTTTTCTTGTCACCCTTAATTTGCCCATTAAAATAAAAAAGCCGCAAAAAGCCCTTGAAGTAACCGAGCCATTAAAGGTGAGCGAAGTGGTTGGCAGTCCGGTTTCGGTTGCCGAACCGACACAAACAAAAGCCGAGAGTAAAGCCGAGGAAATTCAAGAGAAAATTCAGGAAAAAATTGCCAGGTTTTCAAACAGACCAAAAACAGTGGCTCTAAAAACTCTCAAGGGCTATGTGGCTCCGCCTTTGGGTTTGCTGAGATCCTCTATTGAAAAGCCAACAGCAGGTGATTTGCGGGCTAATGCTAATATTATTAAAAGAACCCTGGAGAGTTTTGGCATTCCGGTGGAAATGGGAGAAATCAATATTGGGCCAAAAGTAACGCGCTACACCTTAAAACCAGCTGAAGGCATTAAACTTTCGCGCATTACGGCTTTAAATCAGGATTTGTCTTTGGCTTTGGCCAGCCATCCAATCAGAATTGAGGCGCCGATTCCCGGCAAATCTTTGGTTGGTATTGAGGTACCGAATAAAGCCAGCGCCTTGGTCAGATTGGGCAGTTTAATGGCTTATCCGGAATTTTCCAGTGCCGGTCTCTTGGGCTTTGTTTTGGGCCGGGATGTCAACGGCGAGCCGATTTTTACCGATATTGATAAGATGCCGCACATGCTGATTGCCGGCTCAACCGGTTCTGGCAAATCAATAATGATTCATTCGCTTTTAATTTCCTTGCTCTATAAAAATTCACCAGCCACGCTTCGTTTAATTCTGATTGACCCTAAGCGGGTAGAACTTTCTATTTATAACAATCTTCCTCACCTTGTTTCTCCGGTAATTACCGAATCTAAAAAAGCCTTGGCAGTTTTCCGCTGGGCCATCGAAGAAATGGAGCGTCGCTACGAACTATTGCTTCAAGCCGGTTCAAGAGACATTCAAAGTTATAATAAAAAATATCCTGAGGAGCCCCTGCCTTACATATTAATCGTAGTTGATGAATTGGCTGATTTGATGTTTTCTTACGGAAGAGACGTGGAGGGATCGGTGGTTCGTTTGGCTCAGATGGCCAGAGCCACCGGGCTTCATCTGATTCTTTCCACTCAGCGGCCATCGGTTGAGGTAGTGACCGGCTTGATTAAGGCCAATATCACTTGCCGGGTGGCCCTGCAGCTGCCCTCTCAGGTTGATTCCCGAACTGTTTTAGACAGCGCCGGCGCGGAAAAGTTATTGGGCGGCGGCGATATGCTTTTTGTTTCATCTGAATCTTCCAAGCCGAAAAGAATTCAAGGCGCTTACATTCCCGAAGAGGAAGTCAGAAAGGTGACTGATTTTATTAGAGAAAATAATAAGGATTTTTGGGAACAGGGAGAGCAATTGGTTTTTGAAAACGGGGTTTCTCCGGTGGGTCCGATTTCTGAAGATGGCTTGGATAAATATTCTGGCGACGAAGAAGACGAACTGTACGAAGAAGCGGTTAGGGTGGTTTCCGAGGCCAAAAAAGCTTCTGCTTCATTGCTCCAGCGCCGACTGAAGGTCGGCTATGCCCGGGCCGCTCGATTACTTGATATAATGGAAGCCAGAGGAGTAGTTGGTCCCGGCGAAGGCGCCAAACCCAGAGAGGTTTTTATTAAAGAAACGACTAATAATTATGGCGGATAATCAAACAAAAAATTCAAAATTTTTTGACGAGGGAAAAAATTTAAGCGAACTTTTTAATGAAGCAATGAATCTTCGGGGCTTGGATGTGAAAAAATTATCTGAATTGACCGATATCCCAGTCCACTATTTAGCGGCCCTAAGCGATGGCGACCTTGCAAAACTTCCGGCTGTTCCTTATGTCCGGGGCTATTTGATAAAAACCGCTGAAGCCTTGAGAGTAGATGCCGACTTGCTTTTAAGGGCCTATAAACAAGAAGTTTTATTTAGGGCATTAAAAACCTCAGGGCCAGAAGATAAATTACCGTCTAACCGCTTTACTCTCGGGACTCCTTCTCGTAGAAGAACCTTTATTGTAATCGGTATTATATTGATTTTGGTTGTTGTCTATTTTATCTGGCAAATCGACAATTTTTTAGGAACTCCAAAAATCCAAATTTTCAGCCCGGCCGCCGATAATCTTATCGTTAATAGCCCCTCAATTAAGCTATCAGGAGAAGTTAATTCCAAGGATAAATTAACCGTTAATGGTGAGGAAATTTTGGTGGAAAAAAATGGACAATTTCAAAAAGATTTTTCCCTTCAGCCGGGCATTAACACGATTGAATTTAAAGCAAAAAGATTTTTAGGTAAGGAAGTAAAGGTGATAAGGCAGGTGATATACCAACCGTAAACCCCGTTAGAAATAATATTTCTAACGGGGTAAATTGACCAATGACTATTGACCAAATAATTTTTCAGGCGATTAACGACTTAGTCCACAAGCACTGGCTTCTGGATTGGCTGGGAATTTTTTTAGCCAGTTATCTTAATTATTTTTTAATTCTCATCGCTATTTTTCTTTTGATAAAAGAAAAAAATCGGCGGCAGCGAATTTATTTTTTTTGTTTAGCGGCTCTTTCCGTAATTTTAGCCCGTGGTATTATTACGGAAATAATCAGACTTTTCTATTATCGGCCAAGGCCATTTTTAGTTTTACAAATTCAGCCGTTGGTCAATCATGATATAACGGCTTCTTTCCCTTCGGGCCATGCCACAGCTTATTTTGCCTTAGCTTTGGCGATTTTTTATTTTAATAGAAAATGGGGCTGGCGGTGTTTAATTTTGGCTTTGCTGATAGGTTTAGCTCGGATTTTTGTCGGTCTTCA
>PFKY01000039.1 GCA_002784365.1 Candidatus Wolfebacteria bacterium CG_4_10_14_0_8_um_filter_39_64
CCCCTCTTTTTGGTTAAAAAGAGGGGGTCGGTCGGCGAGGACAAGCGAGTGAAGTCGCTGGACGGAACGAGCGGGTTGAGGGAAAAAGAAAATTTTCTGAGAAAAGATTTTTTGCTACTTATTTTAGTTTTTTAAGTATCGCCTCGTGTATTTTATACGGCATCGGTCTACCATCAATTTTATGAATTTTATATCCCCCCTTTTCTAATTCCTTAAAAATCGGTTGAGTCCGTTCTTTATATTCTTTTAATCTCACCAAAATCGCTTTTTTGTTATCATCAATCCTATGAACTATTTTCCCACCGCAAAATGGGCAAATTTTAAATTTAATCTTTCCGAGATCGATTAGTTCTGAACGAATTAAAAGACCCTTACAAACAGAACAAACAAATCTTTCGGTAAGTCTCTTAATAGATTCTTTCTCGGGAATATCCAAGAGAAAAATAAAAATATTTTTATTGCCATAGTACCTTTTTAAAACATCAATCACGCCCCCATTTTTTTTATTTGGTTTTTCGTTTTCATTATGCCCAAATGTCTCGTAAAAAGTCCTCATGGAACCGCTAAAAACTATCCCCTGACCCAAAGCCGTAGCTCTCTTAATAATTTCAGCCGTAGTTCTCAAAATCCAAGATGGCGTGTTAAGTACGCCTGCCTCATTTAATTTTCGCTCTCTCCGGATTATTTTATTTTTCTGTAAAGCGGGATTATGAAGCAGGGTCCTAAGATAACTGCCCGAATCGAAATGAAAAAGGTCTAATTTTTTCGCAAGCAACTCCGCCTGAGTGCCTTTGCCCGACCCCTGCGGCCCGAAAACAATTACCGCGATTTTATTAACAGTCTTGACCATAAGATTTAATTTAAGCGTATATGAAAACAAAGTCAAGCACTAAAAATGAAGCACTAAAAATGAAGGCGGTCGGATGTTATGCTTTAGCATAACACTATGCTATAGCATAGTGGCTAGATTACAAAAAAGGTACAATTGATTGTACTTTTTATTAAAGTAAACTCCGTGTTCTTTTGAACGATTGTGTGTGTAGAAAATTTTTAATTGCATCATGTTAGAGATTGCCAAGCAGAAAATTTTGTTATCTCTGAAATAAAATGTTTAAAAATGGCTCAAATGTCTGGTAAAAAACATGCGAACGAGAAAAGATTTTCTATTAAATCTCCTCGTATTCTCTCATTACCAATTGAGAATTAATTTGCCTAATTGTTTCAAGCGCCACCGAGACCACGATTAAAAGCGCTGTGCCGCCGATGGTTAGAATCGCAATGCCGGTAACTATTCTTGTAATTTGAGGCAAAATCGCTATTAATCCCAAAAATAGCGCTCCGGAAAGAGTAAGGCGATTAATAATTTTGGAAAGAAATCTCGAGGTGGAATCGCCCGGCCTGATGCCGGCTATAAATCCGCCTGACCGCTGGAGATTTTTGGAAATTTCTTTCGGGTCAAAAGTAACCGCCGTGTAAAAATAAGTGAAAATCACCACCATTCCGAAATAAAGCAAACTATAAAGGTATTGATTATTAAATAAAGTACTCACCAAGTCATTGAGTCGCAGGGATAAATCTTTGGAAAAAATTGCGGCTGCCTGGGCAATAAATTGGGGAAAAAGCAAAATGGAAATGGCAAAAATAATGGGAATGACCCCGGCTTGATTAACTTTAAGCGGGAGATAACTTGAAGCGCCGCCGTACATTTTCATTCCCCGGACGCGCTTAGCATAGGCAATCGGTATTTTTCGTTCGCCCTCGTTGATAAACACAACCCCGGCAATAACCAAAACCGCCACAATGGCAAAGACAAGATAAGTGGGCAAAATTTCGGGATTATAACTGAAAACCGCCTGCCTCAAAGCTGACGGCAACCGGCTGACAATTCCGGCAAAAATAATTAAAGAAATGCCGTTGCCAATTTTCTGTTCGGTGATTAATTCTCCAATCCAGACCAAAATCATTGAGCCGGCGGTAATAATGATGACGTTTTTAATCAAATCAAACGGTCCTAAATGAGGCACTACGTTTTGGGAAATTAAAATATTTAAAAATCCATAACCTTGAAGCATTGCCAAAGGAACAGTAAGATACCGGGACCAGCGATTGAATTTCGCCCGACCAGCCGCTCCCTCTTCATAATACATCGCTTTCAAACCGGGAAAAATCATCGTCAAAAGTTGCATAATAATGGTGGCGGTAATATAAGGAGCTACCCCCAGCATCACGATTGATAAATGGTCTAAAGCGCCGCCGGAAAAAATATTAAGGAAACCGAATATTTGATTGCCGGAAAAAAATTCTTTCAATCTAAAAGCATCAATGGATGGGATGGGAATGGCGGATAAGGCCCGGAATGATAACAGCAAAAAAGCAGTAATTAAGATTTTATTGCGCAGGTCTTTAATTTTGAAAAGTTGGAGGAGTTTATTCATGACACACGGCCGCCGCTGGCCTCAATCGCTTTTCTCAATTTTTTTGACACCTCTAAACCCTCAATTTGGAAAGCCTGTTTTATTTCTCCCTTTTTCGGTCCCAGAATTTTTATCTTTCTGTCGGACTTTCCGATTAAACCGGCCTCAAGCAGGGTTTGTCTATTAATTATATTGCTTTTAACTTTCGCTGCCAAATTGCCGATATTGATAATCAGCGGCTTTGATTTCAGGGGTTTGAATTTAAAGCCGCGCAATTTTGGCAAGCGCTGGATTAAATCCCGTTCAGCCGGACGAATCCGGTGGCCGGCTCGTGATTTTTGGCCCTTCTGTCCCCGGCCGGAATAAGTTCCCCGTTTCCCTCCTCTGCCGATTCTTTTCTTGGTTTTGTTTTTATATCTTGGTTGAAGCTGGTGCAATTGCATATATGTTTTTGAAATTTTAGATTCGAGATTTTAACTTCTTTAACGCCTCTATCGTCGCCATCGCATTGGTCAGCTTATTTTTCGTACCTCCCAAACATTTAGCGGTCGCATCTCTTACGCCGGCCAAAAGCAAAACTACCCTGACCGCTCCGCCGGCTTTAAGACCGTGACCATTTTTGGCCGGCTTTACGATTACCCGGGCCGCGCTGAATTTTGCCCCCACTTCGTAGGGAATAGTCCTGTCCTTAAGCGGGACGACTATTAATTTCTTTTTGGCGTTAACTCTGGCCTTGTCAACCGCCTGAGCCACGTCCAATCCCTTGGCAATTCCCACTCCTACTCTTCCTTTTTCATCGCCGATAACCACAGTCACCCGAAAGCGAAATCGTTTACCGCCGGCCACAACCCGAGTGACTCTCCTTAAATCTAAAACCTTATCCTTATATTCACTTTTAACTTTTCTTTCCATAGTTATAATTGTAGTCCGCCTTTTCTTGCAGCTTCGGCCACCGCTTTTATCCGACCGTGATACTTATATTTACCTCTGTCAAAAACCGCTTTTTTGATGCCTTTCTCAATCGCTTTTTTGGCGATTAATTCGCCTAATTTTCCAGCCAGCTCTTGTCTCTTCGCTTTTTGTTTTTCACTTTTTGACAATTCATACGTTGAAGCACTAATTAAGGTCTTCCCTATTTTGTCGTCAATCAACTGAACATAGGTGTAGCGATTGCTTCGAAAAATTGAAAGACGAGGTTTTTCGCCGGTTCCGAAAATTTTCGCTCTGGCTCGCCTCTTTCGTCGAAATCTTATTTGATTTATCTTTTTTAGAGAATTCATAAATAAATTACTTTGTTGTTCCCGCCACTTTCTTTCCGGCTTTTCTCCTTATTATCTCGCCTTGATATCTGATGCCTTTTCCTTTATAGGGCTCCGGTTTTTTAAAGGCCCTTATTTTGGCCGCGATTTGACCAACCAAAGCCTTATCGATACCCGAAATTTTAATGACATTTTTTTCAACCGAAATTTTTATGCCTTCCGGAGGATTAACTTTAATCGGATGGGACAGTCCTAAGTTTAAAACCAAAGTATTTCCTTCCATATTCGCCCGATAGCCGATTCCTTCGATTTCTAAAACCTTGCCGAATCCTTCGGTTAAGCCGATGATTGCATTATAAGCCAGCGACCTGATTGTTCCCCAATTGGCTCGCGCTTGCTTTGAATTATTTTCCGGAGTAAAAAAAATGGATTTGTCTTTTATCTCGGTTTTTATATAAGGTAAAATCTTCAAATTTGTAGTGCCGTTATTGCCCTTGAATTTTAAAAAACCGCCGCTGATTTCGACTTCAATGTTATCGGGGATAACTATTTGTCTTTTGCCTATCTTACTCATATCTCAATATTACCAAATTTCAAATAATGCTTCGCCTCCGACCTTCGTTTTTCTTGCTTCTCTGCCGGTTAAAATTCCTTTTGGGGTTGAAAGAATCAACAGTCCATAACCGCTTTTAACAAACCTTATATCCTTATAGCCGATGTAAAGCCGACGCGACGGCTTGCTGATAAATTTAATTCCGTCAATTACCCCTCCGTCATCATTATATTTTAATTTAATATCCAATACTCGCTTTGCTCCCCTTCCTTTTCTTTCAAAATTTTCAATATAACCATTATCCTTTAAAACTTCCAAAATCTTTTCTTTCATCTTGGAATAAGAAGTTTTTATACTCTCCTTTTTCACCGCTTGGGCATTTTTAAGTTGGGTTAAAAGATTTATATACATTTTACCATGATGCTTTTTTTATTCCCGGTATTTCTCCGCGGCTCGCCATCTCCCTGAAACAGATGCGGCAAAGCCCAAAATCACGGAGATAGCCGCGTTTTCGACCGCATCTAAAACACCGGCGAACAATTCGCGTTGAATATTTCGGTTGTTTTTTTGACCGCGCGATAACTGATGTTTTTGCCATAATAATTTATTTTTTTAATGGTATTCCCAATGACCGATAAAGCGCCACTGCTTCTTCTTTATTTTTGGCATTACTTACAATACTAATTTCCAATCCAAAGTCAACTTTTGAAATTTCGGGATTTATTTCCGGAAAAACCGTTTGTTCCCGTAAGCCGACGGTTAAATTTCCATTAGAATCAATGTTTTTCAGGTCAATCCCCCGAAAATCTCTGAGCCGAGGGAAAACAATCTTAATCAATCTTTCCAAAAAATCGGACATTCGCTGGTACCGTAAGGTAACTTTTAAACCGACAGTCTGACCTTCCCGAACCTTAAACCCGGAAATTGATTTTTTGGCTTTGGTAATGGCCGGTTTTTGACCGGCAATTAAGGCCATTTCTTTCATTAATTCCGGCAAAACTTTATCTTCAAAATTCGGCTGTTGGCTTAATCTTCCGACGCCGACGTTAATTACTATCTTCTCTATTACTTTTTTATTTTTCATCAATGCTTCGTGTTTCATACTTTATATTTTATGTTATGCCGCCGCTCCGCATTTCTTGCATATTCTCAACTTCCTTTCGGCATCAAAACGATAACCAATTTTTACGGCCTGACCGCAGTTAGGGCAAACGAGCATGACATTTGAGACGTCAATTGGTCGCGGCACCAAAACCATCTCGCCCTTTTCTCCCTGATGCTTGGGACGAACGTGTTTCTTATAAAGGTTTAATCCCTCAATCAAAATCGAATTCTTTTTGAGAAGAACTTTTAATATTTTACCGGTTTTGCCTTTGTCTTTGCCGGTGATTATTTTAACCGTATCACCCTTAATAATTTTCATGAATGAAAATTAATGCAGAATTCAGAATTAAGGATTTAGAATTTCTACCTCCTTTAATTCTTAATTCTACATTCTTAATTCTTAATTAGCGCATTATGCGCTACACTATTTCTTTCGCCATCGTTAATATTTTTTCGAAACCTTTTTCTTTTATCTCTCGGGGAACCGGGCCGAAAATCCGCGTTGCTTTGGGCTCCTGTTTCGCGTCAATTAAAATTGCGGCGTTTTCGTCAAAACGAATATAAGAGCCGTCAGCTCGCCGTAGGGGCTGTTTTTGCCTGATAATGACGGCTCTGACAATATCTTTTTTCTTAATGGCTTTTCTCGGTTCGGCTTTTTTTACTGAAGCCACGATAACATCGCCAATTCTGGCGTAACGGCGTCGCGTGGCACCTAAAACCCGGAAACACTGAATGATTTTTGCTCCGGAATTATCGGCAACTGTTAACATTGAACGTTCTTGAATCATATTTTTATATTTTTTCGACTATTTTCCACCTTTTTTCTTTACTAATTGGTCTCGTTTCCTCAATCAAAACTCTATCTCCCGTCTTGTATTCGTTCTTTTCATCGTGGACCTTAAACCTCCGTGTAACTTTATAATATTTTTTATATCGCGGATTTTTCTTAAGACGGGTTATCTCAACCACTCGCGTCTTTTGCATTTTATCGGAAACGATAACGCCTTGTAATTTTCTTTTCATATTTTATTTACTGTCGTTAAAATCCTGGCAATTGTTTTTTTTGTTTCTTTAATTTCTTTAATATTTTTTACCTTGCCTTGGCTTAAGTCAAACTTCAATTTTCTCAACTTTTCGCGACTATCAGCCAAATCTTTTTGAAGTTCAGGAAGCGGTTTATTTTTAATTTGTTGTTCACTGTGTTTCATATTTATGCTTTTGAAACAATCCTGGTTTTGACCGGCAACTTGTGACCGGCTCTTCTTAGCGCCTCTTTAGCTATCTCCTTGCTTAAGCCGTCAATTTCAAAAATTATTCTCCCCACTCTTACCGGAAAAGCGTAGTATTCAACACTGCCCTTACCTCCGCCCATCGTTGTTTCCGGCGGTCGCCTGGTTATTGGTTTGTCGGGAAAAATTCTCATCCAAACCTTGCCGCCTCTTTTGGTAAAGTGGCTTATGGTTTTACGGGCTGCTTCGATTTGTTTTGAACTAACCCAACCATTTTCCAGAGCCTGGAGCCCAAAACCACCAAAAGATAAGGTAACACCTCTTGTTTCGGTCTTTCTTCTTCGAGATCTTCCTTTTTGCCATTTTCGATGTTTGACTTTTTTTGGTATGAGCATAATTATTCAAAAATTTCTCCTTTATAAATCCAAATTTTTATTCCTATGGTTCCATAGGTTGTGAAAGCAGTGGCCGTACCATAATCAATATTGGCCCGGAGGGTTTGCAGGGGCAATTTTCCTTTTTCTAAATGTTGGTCTCGGGCAATTTCCGCTCCGTTCAATCTTCCCTTAACCATAATTTTAGCTCCCTGAACCTCTTTGTTTTGCAACATTTGATCCAAACATTTTTTGATTGTCCGGCGATAAGGCATTCTCTTTTCCAGATCCCAGGCAATATTTTGGGCAATAACATTGGCGGAAACTTCCTGACGTTTCAATTCTTCAATGTTTAAACTTAAGGAAATCGGTTCCAAAAATCCTTTTTCTTTTCTTAATTTTTTTAGGTTGTTCTCCAAAAATTTGGTCAGTTCTTCAACTCCTTTTCCGCCCCGACCAATAATTAAACCCGGGCGAGACGCCTTGATGAAAATTTTGTAGTTATTTCCCGTTTTCTCTATTGAAATTTTGTCAATGCCGGCATTCCCGATTTTTTCCTTTATTATTTTTCTTATTAAAATATCTTCCTCCAATAAGGTTTTAAAATTGGATTTCTTTGAAAACCAATTTGTTAACCACCCCTTGGTGATTCCCGTTCTGAATGAATTTGGTCTGATTTTTTGTC
>PFKY01000027.1 GCA_002784365.1 Candidatus Wolfebacteria bacterium CG_4_10_14_0_8_um_filter_39_64
TTTTCGCTTTTTTGCCTCGCGCAAAATTCCGCTTTGCCGAACCTTCTTGGAAAAGCGATATAGAAAAGCGCCTGTTGATTCTCCTTCACGACGTTTTAGTTTCATAATTTTAAAATTAATTTAATAATTTATTCTAGTCTTTATACGTTAATTTTTCCAGCTTCGTTCTTCCAGCCCCCTAATAAATGGAGGTGAAGATGATCAATTATCTGGCCGCCTTCCCGACCGACATTAAACACTAATTTATAACCTTTTAGCCCAAATTTTTCTGCTATGTTTTTCGCAGTAAAAATAAGTTTTGAAATAATTTCCTGATGATTTTTTTGAAGATAAATAATTGACTGGATATGTTCCCGGGGAACGACGAGATAATGAATCGGGGCAGATGGCCGAATATCACCAAAGGCCACAACTGATTCATCTTCGTAGATAAAATCCGTCGGCATCTCTTTATTAATAATTTTACAAAAAATACAGTCCATGTTTTAACAATGGCCATGACCATAACGATGACAGATAAATGTCATGGTCAAAAGTCATAGTCATCGTAATCGCCGTTTCACTTCCTCCACCACTTTTGAAAGCGGCACGGTTTCCTGAGCGCCGCTTTTCATATCCCTGATAATAATACTTTCTTCGAAAACTTCGCGTTGCCCCAAAATTAAAGCCATCTCCACTCCTTCTTTGTCGGCTATTTTCAATTGCGATTTAAGCGACTCTTTGCCCAATGCTTCAACCACCTTAATGCCGACCCGGTAAAATTTTTCAATTAAGGAAACACTCCTTTTCTTGGCTGGCTTTCCAATTTGGATGAGAAAAATTTTGGCTTTTGTCTTGGCCAAACCGGGTATCCCTTGAGCTTTCATTACTTCAATAATTGCTTCGGCTCCCAAAGCGCAACCGATTGCCGACAAACTGCTTTTTCTGGCGCCCAGCATTTCTCCTAAATAATCGTAGCGACCGCCGCCAGCCAAGGCAATACTCTGTCCTTCCGAAAATATTTCAAAAACTGTCCGATTGTAATAATCAAGTCCCCTGACCAAATAAGAATTCAGATTATAAGGCAGGTTGAGTTCATCTAAATATTCCAAAACTTCCCTAAAATAATTTCGGCAAGCCGGACAAAGATAATCGAGCATTGTTGGTGCTCCGGCTTTTGCTTTTTCACAATTTTCATTTTTACAATCAAGAAGTCGCAAAGGATTTACCAAAAGCCGTCGCCGGCAATCCTTACAAATTTTAGCCGGCAATTTTCGGTAATAATCCTGTAATTTTCTGCGATAGATTGAGCGGCAATTTTTACAACCGAGACTGTTGAGTTGAACGACCGGGTTTTTAATTTTTAATTCTTCAATTAAACGAAAGCTGATTAAAATTATCTGAGCATCATAAATGGGATCATCTTCGCCTCCCAAAATTTCAAAACCGATTTGATTAAATTGCCGGTAGCGGCCGAATTGCGGCTGTTGGTAGCGAAAAAAGGGCCCAAAATAATAAAGTTTTAACGGTTGAGGCAGATGGGATAAGCCATGCTCTAAATATGCTCTGACTATGCCCGGGGTATTCTCCGGTCTTAACGCCAAGCGGTCGCCGCCTTTTGTTCTCAACGTAAACATTTCTTTTTCCACAATGTCGGTGGTCATACCGGTTCCCCTTTCAAAAATTTCTACTGGCTCCAAAATCGGCGTATCAATTCTTGAAAAATTATAAAAATTAGCCACTTCCTGGCTGACCTTTCTTAATTTATCCCACCAGGGTTGCTCTGACGGCAGAATGTCGTGCATTCCCTTGGAACCCTGGAACAGCATCTTTACCTTTTTTTCTGTTTTTATGCTTTTTTTTTGCTTGGAGGACTTAGGCATAATTACAAAATTTTCAATTTCTAATTTTCAATTTTCAATCAATAATTCAATTTTCAATTTCTAATTCTAAACACGACATAAACGAGTTTGAAAATTCATTCATTGAAAATTCAATGAAAATTGATAATTGAAAATTGTAAATTGATTTAATACGCCGGTTTCTCAACCGCTACCACCTTGTTAAACGGCCAAAGTCGTAAACGAACCAATCCGACAATCTCGGCTCTTTGTAAATTGCCCCAGCTTCGGGAATCAAAACTGTAATTCCGGTTATCGCCCAAAACAAAATACTCGTTATCTTTCAAAACAATCTCTTTTTTGCCGGAAGTTCCGAGTCCTAAGGGTAAATATTTCTCTTCGGGACTGAAACCCTTGGGATGTTCCTTGTTAAAAATAATAATTTTGCCGTCGGTAATGGTCAATTGTTCGCCCGGCAAACCGATAATCCTTTTAATATAATAAGTGCCTTCATCGCCCGGATAATGAAAAACTGTTACTTCTCCGCGTTCCGGCTCGCGGAAACGATAGGTAATTTCGTCAATCAATAAATAATCGCCAGAAGAAAAGCTTGGTTCCATTGAGGCGCCGCTCACCAAAAACGGCTGAATCAAAAAATTGCGAATAATCACCAC
>PFKY01000016.1 GCA_002784365.1 Candidatus Wolfebacteria bacterium CG_4_10_14_0_8_um_filter_39_64
CATTCTCGGACTGAAATCTGAGAGAGGGGCTCGCAATGACAACAAGAACTGGAATAGAGATTGCTTTGCTCCTGTTGGTCGCTCGCAATGACAACAAGAAGACCGCCAAGATTGTAAACAACGCTCGGAATTCTTACGCTTCAATATACCACAAAATCATAAAAATCAAAAGACAGTGTAATTGACGAGTATATCGGTGACATTATGCTTGAATTTTGATGAATTTTAAGGTAATTTTACAATAATTATGACCCTTCAACAAGTTCAGGGTCATACTGAGCCAGTTGAAGTATGAATGTAAATAAAATTATTTTAGAAATAAGGGCCGGGGCGGGCCGCCTAAAAATTTTAGGCGAGCCTCGCTCCTGCTTCCCTATTTATAATCAATTTATAAAAGTATTTCTATTAGTATGACAAATAAGGTGATATTAGAAATAAGGGCCGGGGCGGGCGGCGACGAAGCCGCCATTTTTGCCGGCGATTTGGCAAGAATGTATCAAAAATACAGCAGCCGACGCGGCTGGAAATTTACTATTCTTGATTTTAATCAAACTTCGCTTGACGGATATAAAACATTAATAGCCGAAGTTGAAGGTGAGGGAGTTTACGATGATTTGAAAAATGAATCGGGAATTCACCGGGTCCAGAGAATTCCCAAAACCGAAAAATCGGGTCGTATTCACACCTCAACTGCTTCGGTAGCTATTATTCCTTACGTTGAGCCGAAAAAAATTCAAATAAATCCTTCTGATTTAGAAATTTCTTTTTTTCGCTCTTCTGGCCCTGGCGGCCAAAATGTTAATAAAGTGGAGACGGCCGTTCGAATTTCACACAAGCCCAGCGGCATTGTTGTCAGTTCCCAGGCGGGTCGTTCGCAACACGCCAATCGTGAAAGCGCCTTGAATATTTTGCGGGCAAAGTTGTACGAGAATAAACAAATTGAGGAACAAAACAAATTAGGGGGCTTGCGGAAAGAACAAATTGGCAGCGCCGAAAGAGCGGAAAAAATCAGAACTTATAATTTTCCGGATGACAGAATTACCGACCACCGGATTAATAAGAAATGGCACAATATTGAACGCATTTTGGATGGTGAATTAGATCAAATTGTAAATGCGTTCAAAAAAACCATATAAATAAAATTTATTTAACTACTTAATATCACTATATCTTCTTCAAACTCCTGGGCTTGAGCAATCACCCGAGCGCCATAAGTCCATAAATAGTTACTCCAGCGCGAACCGGCGTAGTATTTGGCTGCGGCTTTTCTTTCATTAGCCAACGAAGCGCCAGCGCCGGCGCCGGCATCTTTAAGGTACAAGGCAGTCGCCATAAAAGCATCGGCATTGTTCCAAGGCGAGGCCGGATCGTTGCCTGTCAATTGCGAAATCTTGTCAGAATAAACAGCCCAAGTTGAAGGGATAAATTGAGCCGGTCCCATTGCCCCGCCATAAGCGCCATCGGCATTGGCGCAGGAAACTTTGATTATTCCAGATTCCAAATTTTTTTCAAATCCCAATTCTTTGATGATTTCTAAAAAAATCGGAATATCCCGCGTTGGATGCATAGCGGTTTTATAATCGCATTGACCGACATTCTTGCCCAAAGCCGATTCTCTGTCCAAAACCGCTAAAATCAAAGCCGCCCGCACACCAGTTGCTTTTTCAGCCATTTTAGCCAACTGATAAGCATCTCCAAACTCCAATTCGCCTCCGCCCAAAAATTTAAAAATTTGTTTTCTGATTTCCGCCGCCGTCTTTTTGGTTTCAGTTAAAAGTTTTTGGTATTCCGACTCCTTGCCCTTGGTAGTTTTAAGAAGATTACCTTTTTCTGTCTGGGTTTTCTGAATTGAAGTTTTTTGGGAATCCTGATAGGCCTTTAGGGCAGCCGCATCAGCCCGCCCTAAAGCCAAAACTTCTTTTTGGTCAATTAATTTCTGGTGGGCTTCGGCGATTTTTATAATCACTAATCTTAAATTGTCTTGGACGGCCAAAAGATTATTTAAATCGGTGAAAAAATCCGATAATTTAGGGTTTGTAAAAAGAATTTCAACTAAACTCTTATTATCATTTTCATATAAAGTTTGTAATGTCTGGGATAGATTTTTTTTATTAAAATTAATATCACTTTCGATTCGGTTTATTTGAGCTTGAGTGGAGTTAATTTCTGTATCGAGTTTGCTTAGGGTTAGACTAATGGCTTTTATTTGAAGGCTGAGTTTGGCAATCTGGGTTTCCAATCGCTTTATCTCTCCCTGAAGGGTCTTGCCTTGTGTCTTATATTGTTTAATTGTCGTCTCGTATTGAGAAATTTGATTTTCTAATTCCGCCAATTGGGACTCCAGGGCTTTTCTTTGTTCGTCGTTGTTTTGAGCGGCTATTACGCCGTTTGATGTCGGAGCGGTTACTGAGCCAAAAACAAAAAATAGAATGATTAATGGAATAAAAAAAACTGTCAGTAGAAATTTAACAGGAATAGAAATCACTCGCTGAGAATTCAAATTAAGTCTAGTGCTGTATTTTTTATGGATATCAATTATGAGGTGTGGCTTCATTGTGTTTCTTGTTCCGCTTCTTTATCTTCCTCTCCTTCCACTTTCACTTCTTCAACGGTTATTGGCTTTTCAACCACTTCTTCCTTGGCTGGTTCGGTCACCGTAGCTACCACTGTTTCCAAATCAGCCAGAACTTTTACTTTCTTATCAATTTTAAGGTCTTTTACATGAATGCTCATTCCAATATCGGAAAGTTGGCTAATATCAACTTCAATATTATGAGGTAAATCACTTGGCAGGGCCTCAACCTCAATTTCCTGCACCGCCTTTATCAGAATGCCCTCTTTTTCTTTAACTGCCGGCGCTTCGCCAATAAATTCCAAAGGAACCGAAGTGATAATTTTTTCATCCATTTTCACTTGATAAAAATCAATGTGAATAATTTTATCGCTCAAGGGGTCAACCGAAACTTCATGAATTAGAACCGGCAACTTTTTGTTTTCCAAATTTAAATTTATTATTGTGCTTTCACCCGCTTCTTTAAAAAGTTTAGAAAATTCTTTGGCCGGGACGCTTAAATGGATATTTTCAAGGCCGTGACCATAGAGTTCGGCCGGAATTAAATTTTCCCTTCTCAAAGAGTTTACCTTTTTGCCGAATATTTCTCTTTTTTGTACGTTCAGCTCCATAGTCG
>PFKY01000010.1 GCA_002784365.1 Candidatus Wolfebacteria bacterium CG_4_10_14_0_8_um_filter_39_64
ACTTCCGCGGCCGCCGATTGTGGTAATTTTAGGCCACGTGGACCACGGCAAAACAACCTTGCTTTCTTATATTCGGAAAGCAAAGATGCCCACAGAACCGGGTGAAATTACCCAATCAATCGGTGCCTATGTCATTACTCATAACTCAAAACTCATAACTTTCATTGATACTCCGGGTCATGAGGCGTTTTCTAAAATGCGACAACGCGGCGCCAAAGTGGCTGATTTGGGAATTTTAGTGGTGGCGGCTGATGAAGGCGTTAAACCCCAAACCAAAGAAGCGATTGGAATTTTGAACGAAAGTGAAACGCCTTTTGTGGTTGCCATCAATAAAATTGATAAAACAAATGCCGACATTGAAAGAGTAAAACAAGAATTGATGCAAGCCGGAGTTTTATTGGAAGGTTTCGGCGGCAATATCTCTTGGCAGGCGATTTCAGCCAAAACCGGAGAGGGGATTAACGAGCTTTTGGATTTGATTTTATTGGCAGCCGAGATGGAGAGTTTAACTTATAGTCCCGAGGCAAAAGCCAAAGGTATAATCATTGAATCAAAGATGGATAGCTCTCGCGGACTGACTGCAATTACAATTGTAAAGGACGGCATTTTGAAGGTTGGCGATGAAATTACCACAACTAGCGCAGCCGGAAAAGTAAAGATTTTGGAAGATTTTTTAGGGAAAAGGATTGACCAACTTTCACCTTCAAGCCCGGCCTTAATTATCGGCTTTGAAACCTTGCCTCAAATCGGCGAAGAATTTTTCAGCGGAAAAATTGACTTAGTAGAAATTCACCCCCCACATAATGAAATTATGTGGGGGGTGAACCCCCCGCAAAAAGAAGTCGGCGGACAGCCGGTTCCGTCGAATACACAGGCAGAGAAAAAAATAAACTTAATTCTCAAGGCCGATGTTTCCGGCTCGCTTGAGGCTCTCTCTGAAATTATTAAAACTATTCCTAACGTAAAAATTATTAGCGAATCGGTTGGTGATATCACCGATGGGGATATAAAATCAGCCCAAAACACAGGAGCCGTGATTGTCGGTTTTAAAACCCGGGTTAGCAAAGCGGCGGAAAATTTAGCTACGGCCCAAAGCATCAAAATTATCACATCAGAAATTATTTACGAATTATTAAAGAATTTGGAAGATGAATTTAGGGCCATAGAAAAGCCGGCAGTTATCGGTCAATTGGAGATTTTAGCGGTTTTTGACAAGAAGTCCGGTAAGCGACAGGTTGTCGGGGGCCGGGTGATTTTTGGAACTTTCAAAAATAATTTAAGCGTGCAGATTCAGAGGCAAGACCAGGTGATTGGTGAAGGTAAAATTGTCAATCTTCAATGCCAGAAACAGGATGTCAGCCAGGTCAGCGAGGGAAAAGAATGCGGTCTGCTTTTTGAATCTGATACGATAATCAACACAGGAGACCTTCTTATATATTAGTAATTTAATCGTATCAATGAAATATCGCCAAGAACGCATTGCTAGTTTAATAAAAGAGGAGATAAGCAAACTTATTGTCCGGGAGATTGAATTTCCCGAGTCGTTAGTAACCATTACTGATGTGGACATTGATGGTGAGTTAAATCGAGCAGTTATTAGCTTCAGCGTTTTGCCCTCGGAAAAATCTGAGACGGCTTTGAAAATTTTGGGGAAAAACCGCAGTCATTTGCAGTATCTTTTGCTAAGGAAAATCAACATCAAACCGATGCCGCAAATTGAGTTTAAAATTGATTACGGCCTGGAAAAAGCGGCAGAGATTGAAAAAATATTATTAGAGGATAAAATAGATAAATAATGGCCACGTGGTGAAGTAGCCAACACGGCGGTCTGCAAAACCGCTACACGCGAGTGCAAATCTCGCCGTGGCCTCACAAATTTTTCCTATATTTATTATTTATGCCCGGGTGGCGTAATTGGCAGCCGCGCACGACTTAAAATTGTGTGGAGTAATCCGTGTGGGTTCGAGTCCCACC
>PFKY01000037.1 GCA_002784365.1 Candidatus Wolfebacteria bacterium CG_4_10_14_0_8_um_filter_39_64
AAGTATAACCAATCAGGCTTCTATCCTGATAAAGGGGTTGAAAGAGATTTCTGAGAGTGATTTTAAAAGCAAATCTCCGGTCAAATTTTTCCAATAAAGAAATGATAAAATGGCTGTAAATTTTAAAACTATCCAAATACCAATGCCGCAAAAATTCTATTAGGCGATAAAGAAGACGAATAAAAAGATAAGGGATAAGAGTCATAAACTTTTTATATTGTGGGCGCAGAAGGGATCGAACCTTCAACCTCAGTCTTACCCGCCTGCCAAAGCCGATCCGAAATTTTGGTGTGCGTGTGGATGGAATCGAACCATCGACCTCCATTTTATCAGAATGGCGTTCTACCACTGAACTACACACGCATATTTTGGTGCTGGATCAGAGACCCCCTAGTACAGCGAAGTTGACTACGGGGTAAGCGCGCTCTGCCACTGAGCTAGTCGCCCATATTATTTAATTATTCCCAATTTTTTCAATTCCTCCAAGTTAAATCTGGTAATTTCTTTGGCTTTCAATGATTCTTGGTCTAGTGCTTCCCCGGTATTTTTCAACAAAAAATTTATTGAATAAATAACAAATCCCGCTACGCTCAACAGCAGCAGAATACCGATGACGATAAATAACGTGTCCTGTTTAACTTTTAGTTTCATAATTTTTACATCTAAAAAGAAAACACTCGGCCAGTCAGCAGTGCACTAAAATTATTGTCTTGTCGAGTAAAATCGATTGATTTCAAATTAATAAAGTATCGAGCGGTTTCAAGAGATTTCAGAAAATCTATGAAATTATCAAAGGGGCCCTGAGAGGTTATGGTAAAGTCGGTTTGTCTTAACTTGCCAATACCTTCGGAGTTTTCCTGTCCAAGGCTGGAATTCAGTTCAACTTTAGTTTGCCTGGCAATTGTGGATAAATCCCGGGGAAAACTTACCAATTGATCCCGGTTAGGTAAAATATTTTCTATTTCAACGACATAATTTTTGGCCTGTTGCGAATCCTTGCGTAACAAAGCCAAGGACTCGGTTAATTGCGTGCGGAAAAGCAAATCTCTTCTGAGTTGCCTAATTTGATCGGTTCGTTTGGAGATATCCGAGCCTACAAAAAATAAAATCGTTGTCAAAATTAGACTGATTCCCAAAGGAACGCCGATGATAATCAACAAACGTTTCCGAAAATTAGTCATGATCAATGGTCATTGTTATAATTAGTTTATATTTATTATACAATTATACAATGAAATTAGAGCCCAAATCAATCTCCCTAGAAGATTCTCATTATCCCTCCTTGTTAAAAGAAATTCAAAACCCGCCTTTAGAGATTTATATTTTAGGGAGATTTTTTGATGAATCGATAGTCAATGTGCCAAAAATTGCCATTGTCGGCACGCGGAAGGCGTCCATTCAAGGAAAAGCGCTTGCGAGGAAAATTTCCGGCGAATTAGCAAGGATGGGCGTGGTTATCGTGAGCGGTCTTGCAATGGGGATAGACAGCGCGGCGCACGAGGGAGCTTTGGAAGTTAAGGGTAAAACCATCGCCGTTTTGGCCAACGGCCTTGGTAAAATTTACCCGGCTCTAAACCAAAATCTGGGAGAAAAGGTTTTGGAATTCGGCGGGGCCATAATTTCGGAATATGGTTCAGAAATCCCGTATTTTAAAGGTCAATTTTTAAAACGAAATAGAATTATCAGCGGCCTGTGCCAGGCGGTGATAGTCATTGAGGCCCCTCAAAGGTCTGGGTCGCTAGCGACCGCCCGTCTGGCCGCAGAACAGGGCCGGGAGGTGTTTGTTTTCCCGGGGCCAATAAATAATCCGAATTATTACGGCTCTCACAAATTAATAAGAGATGGTGCAAGGTTGGTTTCTTCGGTAGAAGATATTTTAGAAGACTTAGGATTAGAAAAATCCAAAATCCAAATGTCAAATGTTAAATTTAATAAAATTAAAGATGAAAATCAATTGCTCATTTTTGAAACAATTCAAGGAGCCGGTCAGCCGCTTAATATTGACAAAATCATTGAACTAACTAAACTTGAACCGCAAGTTATCAATCAATCTCTAGCCCCCTTAATTATCCAAGGAATATTAAAAGAAACAGAAAAGGGATACACGATATAAATTTTCAATTACCAATTTTCAATTTTCAAATACGCGGACTGATTTTTTGAAAATTAATTCATTAAAAATTGATTGAAAATTGTAAATTGAAAATTGATAATTTTAACTATGAACCTAGTTATAGTTGAAAGCCCAACTAAGGCTCGAACCATCAGCCAATTTTTGGCCAAAGACTATAAAGTCGAGTCCTCTTACGGTCATATTCGGGATTTGCCCAAAAGTAAACTCGGCATTGATGTTGAAAAAAATTTTGAGCCTCAGTATATTATTCCGCTTAAAGCCAGAAAAAGAGTAAATCGACTGAAAAAAGAAGCGGAGAAAGCGGCGGCGGTCATTTTAGCAACCGATGAAGACCGCGAAGGAGAAGCCATAGCGTGGCATCTCACCGAAGCCTTAGGCTTCGGAAATCCTAAATCCAAAATCCTAAATCCTAATGTTCAACGCATTGTTTTTCACGAAATTACCAAATCAGCGATTGAAGAGGCATTGGAGAACCCGCGAGATATTGATATGAATTTGGTTGACAGCCAGCAGGCGCGCCGGGTTCTGGACCGCTTGGTTGGTTACAAACTTTCGCCCTTTTTATGGGAAAAAGTAATGAAGCGATTATCAGCTGGCCGAGTACAGTCGGTTGCTCTCCGGCTAATTGTTGAAAGAGAAGAGGAAATTAGAAATTTTAAACCAGAAGAATACTGGACAATTGAAACGCTGCTTCAATCGGCTGGAGCCAGCAAAAAAAACCAATTTGGAGCCCTGCTTCATAAGATTAACGATGAAATAATTCCCAAATTGGGCATTAAGACAAAAGAGGAAGCCGGCAAAATAGTTGATGATTTACAGAAATGCGAATATAAAATTTTAAAAATAGAAAAAAAGGAAATAAAGAAAAACCCTTTGCCGCCCTTCATCACCAGCACCTTACAACAAGAAGCTTTCAAGCGGCTGCGATTTTCCGCCAAACAGACCATGCGAATAGCCCAGAATCTTTATGAAAACGGTTTAATCACTTATATGAGAACCGATTCTCTTAATATTTCAAAAGAATCGGTCCGCCAGGCAGCTGGGTGGATTGAAAAAAATTTGGGAAAAGAATATGTGGCTCAAGCACCCCGCTTTTTCAAAACCAAATCCCGTTTGGCCCAGGAAGCGCACGAAGCAATCAGACCCACCAATCCTGATTTAACGCCGGAAAAAGTTCAGGTGAAATTCCCTCAGGAAAAAAGGTTGTACGAACTTATCTGGCGTCGCTTTATTGCTTCTCAGCTGCCGCAGGCAATTTTTGACGCCACCCGCGTTGAAATTAAAGCCCAAAATTCTAAATTTTATATTCTAATTGCCAACGGCAATACGCTCCGCTTTGACGGTTTTCTTAAAATTTGGCCAATGAAATTTGAAGAGATTGATTTGCCGGTCTTGAAGGAAAATGGAAAATTAAAACTGATTAAAATCAATCCATTTCAGCATTTTACGGAGCCGCCGGCCAGATATAACGAAGCCAGTTTGATTAAAACCCTGGAAAAATACGGCATTGGCCGACCATCCACTTACGCGCCGATTATCTCGGTCATTCAGGAAAGAAATTACGTTTACAAAAATGAGGAGCGCCGGTTTCAGCCGACGGAAATCGGCGAAGTGGTCAATAAAATTCTGGTCAAACATTTTCCGGAAGTGGTTGACATTCAATTTACGGCTGAAATGGAGAAAGAATTGGACGAGATTGCCCAGGGCAGTCAAAAATGGCAGAAAGTGATAAAAGAATTTTACGAACCGTTTAATAAAAATCTTGAACAGAAATATCAAGAAGTGGAAAAGCAGAAACCGATTGAAGAAAAAACCGAAGAAATCTGCGAGAAATGCGGTAAGTCGATGGTCATAAAATATGGGAGATTCGGAAAATTTCTGGCTTGTTCCGGTTTCCCCGAATGCAAAAATACTAAAACAATAAAAATAGCGATGACCAACGATAAAGGCGAAGAAATCAAATGCCCGAAATGTCAGACAGGCACAATTGTCAGACTACGGACAAAAACCGGCCGCTTTTTCTACGGTTGCTCGCGATATCCAAAATGCGATTTTGCTAGCTGGACAAAACCTTCTATTTAATAATATGTTGCTCAACGAACTTTTAACCGAGTTTCAAAAGAGTTCTTCAAAATCAGAAGTTGAACTTGATTTAATTCGCCGAGCTTTTATTTTCTCTCAAAAAGCTCACCAAGGCCAAAAGAGAAAATCAGGCGAATCCTATTTTAATCATCCATATGAAACCGCTTTTAAAACAGCGCAGTGGCGGTTAGACAGCCTAACTATTGCCGCTGCTTTACTTCACGATGTTGTTGAGGATGTCGGAATTGACTTGGAGGAAATTAGAAAAGAGTTTGGTGAAGAAATCGCTTTTTTGGTGGATGGCGTCACTAAACTGGGCCGATTAAAATATCGGGGCATCGAAACTCAGGCGGAAAATCTCCGAAAAATGGTTTTGGCCCTAAGCAAGGATCTGAGAGTCGTCCTTATTAAGTTAGCTGACCGACTCCATAATATGAAAACCCTTTTTGCTATCCCGCCTCAAAAACAAAAAAGAGTCGCCTTGGAAACCTCGGAGATTTATGCTCCCCTGGCTTATCGTTTGGGAATGCAGGAATTAGCCGGCGAGCTCGAAGATTTGGCTTTCCCTTATCTTCATCCCGGAGAATACAGATGGCTACTTCAAAACATTAAAGAGCGTTACGAAGAACGCCAGAACTATTTGGAAAAGGTCAAGCCGATTATTGAAAAAGCTCTGGAAGAGCAGGGCATTGAACCAATAAAAATTGACTTTCGGGCAAAACGCTACAGCAGCCTTTATAAAAAACTCCTTCGTTACGATATGAATTTGGAACAAATTTACGACCTGGTGGCCTTAAGGATTATCGTAAAAACCATTGAGGAATGTTATGCCGCTTTGGGAATTATTCACCAGCTTTGGCCGCCTCTTCCCGGCAGAATCAAGGATTATATTTCTTTGCCAAAACCCAACGGCTATCGCAGTTTACATACCACGGTTTTTTGTTTGGACAATAAACCGATTGAATTTCAGATTAGAACCTTAGAGATGCATGAGCAGGCGGAAAACGGCATTGCCGCTCAATGGGCTTATGAACAGAAAAAGGGAACGAAAGAATATTTGGAGGAAAAGCCGATTTTTGCCAACAAGAAAGAATTGCTCTGGGTCCAGCAATTGAGAAACTGGCAGAAAGATTTTTTTGACTCAGGGGAGTTTCTCCAGTCGCTTAAAATTGATTTTTTTAAAGACCGGATTTTTGCCATTACTCCGAAAGGAGAGGTGATTGATTTGCCGGCTGGCGCTACACCGGTTGATTTTGCTTACGGAATCCACAGCGAAGTCGGCAATCAGTGCATCGGAGCCAGGGTTAATAGCAGAATTGTACCTTTGGATTATCAGCTTCAGTCCGGCGATATAGTGGAGATTTTAATTCAGAAAAGCAAGAAGCCATCGCAGTCCTGGCTGAAATTCGTTAAAACCGGTTATGCCAAAAAGAAAATCAAATCAGCCCTTCGCCAATCGCCGATGCTTGTTAGAAAAGGAAATTTTCAAACCGAGTTCAAAATTACGGTGGCTGATCGCATCGGCATTTTAAAAGACATTACCGCGGTTATTTCCCGGTCCCATATAAACATCATTAAAGTCAGCGTGCCGGAGACAGGCCATTTCCCGAATCTAAGGATTCGTTGCGATTTAAACGACAAAAAAAAGATTGAAAAGTTAATCCTGAAGTTGAAGAAAATAAAAGGAGTGAAAGAGATAAACTATAAAATAGTTTAAGTTAAATTAGTTTTATCGTTTGGGGAAAGTTTTTCAATAATTCCTTGAATTTCTTCGGGGGAGTAAAAAGTGATGATAATTTTTGGCGGATTGATTTTAACATCAGCGCCCAGAAGCTCAGCCAGTTTTTCCTGAAGGTTAACGATTTCCGGGTCAACGGTTACCCCTTGTTCCTTGTCTCTTGTTCCTTGTCTCTTGCCGCTTATCTTTTGCCGCAATTCTCTGACGCTTAAATTATTATTAAGTATTTCTTGGAAAAGATTTTGCTGTTGGGTCGGTTCTTCAATTACCAAAAGCAAACGGGCCTGGCTTTCGTTAATTTGATTTTTTGCCAAAGCCTCCTGAATTTCAGACGGAAGATTTAGAAGCCGCAAAGTATTAGCAATGGTTTCCCGGCTTTTACCCAAGCGGGTGGCAATTTCCCGCTGGGTCAAACCAAATTCATCCTGTAATTTGGCATAAGCCCGGCCGGTTTCAATGGGGTTAAGGTCGGTCCGCTGAAGATTTTCCGTGATGGCTATTTCCAATTGGTTGGATTTTTGGCCTATCTTTTTAATAATGGTCGGCACCCGTTCCCAACCCAGCATTTTAGCTGCCATCAGTCGGCGCTCGCCCGCAATCAACTGATATTCAACATTAGCGCCAAAATCGGTTTCTTTTTCAATTTTGGAAATTACGAGCGGTTGAAGAATGCCGAATTCGCGGATTGAAGCCGCTAATTCTTTTAAAGATTCTTCGTTAAAATCCCGGCGCGGCTGATGAGGATTGGGCTTGATTTTTTCTACTTCAATATGGAAGATAGCATCTTGCGGAGAAGAAAATTTTCTTTCTCTCAACCCGCGTCGCTCCGTCCAGCGACTCCGCTCGCTGTCCTCGCCGACCGACTCCGACTGTGG
>PFKY01000018.1 GCA_002784365.1 Candidatus Wolfebacteria bacterium CG_4_10_14_0_8_um_filter_39_64
TTGTCCCAAATCTGTTCCAGCGTCCGTTCTTTAAGATGACCGATCTGGGTAGTGTGCCGATAATATTTTTTTTGTTTTAATTTTTTACCGGTGATTTTTATCTTGTCAACATTCTTGACAATCACTCCATCCTCGCCCTGAATTCGCGGTTCATAATGAGGATTTTTCTTGCCTTGCAAAATTACGGCTATTTCACTAGCCAACCGTCCGAGAGATTTATTTGTGGCGTCAATTGTGTATTGCAATTTAGGATTATTCTTATCTTTACTTTTTTCCTTCAATAATCATTTGTTCAATGCTTTTCGGCACTTCTTCGTAATGGTCAAATTCCATGGTAAAAGTTCCCCGACCCTGGGTCATTGAACGCAACTTCGTGGCGTAGCCGAACATTTCGGCCAGCGGCACTTTGGCATCAATCACTTTAACATTAAGCCGGTCAACAATTGATTCAATCCGACCGCGTTTGGCATTGAGGTCGCCGGTCACATCTCCTAAAAATTCTATCGGGGTAATGACCTGAATTTTCATTGACGGTTCCAGAATTACCGGCTTGGCTCTTCTGGCTGCTTCGTGCAAAGCCATGGCGCCGGCAATCTTAAAAGCTATTTCTGAAGAATCAACTTCGTGAAAAGACCCGTCATAAAGCGTTGCCTCAATATCAATGATAGGATAGCCAGCCAAAATCCCCTTAGTTAGAGCCTCTTTTACGCCTTTTTCTACGGCTGGAATAAATTCTTGGGGAATAACACCACCCCTTATCGCATTAACGAAAATAAAACCTTTTCCCCTCTCCAATGGCTTGGCCTTTAACCAAACATGGCCATATTGACCCCGGCCGCCGGATTGCCGAATATATTTACCCTCAGCCTCGGCTTCGCCGTTTATCGTTTCTTTATAGGCAACTTGGGGCCGGCCGATATTTGCCTCAACGCCAAATTCCCTTTTTGTCCGGTCAATGATGATTTCCAAATGAAGTTCTCCCATACCCGAAATAATCGTCTCGCCCGTATCCGGGTCGCCGGAAATTCTGAAAGTCGGGTCTTCTTCGGCCAGACGATGCATAGCCATACCCAATTTTTCCTGGTCAGCCTTGGTCTTAGGTTCAATTCTAACAGAAATAACCGGTTCAGGGAAAATGATTTTTTCCAAAATAATCGGGTTATTGGGGTCGCATAAAGTATCGCCGGTGGAAGTGTTTTTCAGTCCGACAATGGCGCCCAAATCGCCGGTGTACATTTCTTCCACTTCCTCACGATGATTGGCGTGCATTCTGACGATTCGGCCGATTCGTTCCTGATTGCCTGTCGTTGAGTTTAGAATATAAGTGCCGCGAACAAGACTGCCGCTGTAGACCCGGAAATAAGTTAAATTGCCCACATAAGGGTCGGTGGCGATTTTAAAAGCCAAAGCGCTGAACAATTCATTATCGTTTGGCTGACGAATGATTTCTTCTTCGGTTTTGGGATGAATGCCGGAAATCGGCTTAATTGATATTAAATCAAGGGGCGAAGGCAAATAATCTAAAACCGCGTCAAGCATCAATTGAATTCCTTTATTTTTCAGAGCTGAACCACAAAACACGGGAATTAATTCGTTGTTGACGGTGGCTTTTCTGAGGGCTTGACGAAGGTTATCCTCATCAATGTTATGTTCCTCTAAATATTTTTCCATTAATTTATCATCGGTCTCAGCAATCTTTTCTATTAAAATTGCTCTTTCTTTCTCGGCTTTTTCTTTTGAAGATTCCGGAATTTCTTTTTCAATGATTTTTTCGCCGTGTTCGCCTTCAAAATAATAGGCCTTCATCGTGAGCAAATCAACCACTCCTTCAAAATTTGATTCCAGACCAATTGGTATTTGTAAAGCAACCGCGTTAGGATTAAGTTTTTCCTGAATTGAACGGAAGGAATTTTCAAAACTGGCGCCCAAACGGTCTAATTTATTGATAAAACAAATTCTAGGCACTTTAAATTTATCAGCCTGATGCCAGACCGTCTCTGACTGGGGCTCAACGCCAGCCACACCGTCAAAAACAACAACCGCACCGTCCAATACCCGGAGCGACCGCTGGACTTCAACCGTAAAATCAATGTGGCCTGGCGTGTCGATGATATTTATGCGGTGCTCATGACCTTGACGGATTTTTTGTTTTGCAGAGTCGTCTGAAGCCATTTTTAAAAGATAACTGGGAGTCCAGAAGCAAGTGGTGGCGGCGGCCGTAATCGTAATCCCCCGCTCTTTTTCCTGCTCCATCCAGTCCATGATCGCCTGACCTTCGTGAACCTCGCCGATGCGATGGGAAATGCCGGTATAAAAAAGAATCCGTTCGCTAACGGTCGTTTTTCCGGCGTCGATATGGGCAATTATTCCTATATCTCTATATTTCTCAAGTGGGTATTGACGCATAGAATAATTTTTAATTTCTAATTTTCAATTTTCATTAAATGACTAAATTTTCAATTTTTAAACACGACGTAAACAAGTTTGAAAATTATTTTATTGAAAATTCAATGAAAATTGTAAATTGATAATTGAAAATTGTAATTTACCTCGCAAAATGCGCAAACGCTCTGTTTGCCTCTGCCATTCTATGGATATTCTGCTTTTTCTTGATGGCCACTCCTTCATTTTTTGAGGCAGCGATTATTTCCTCGGCCAGTTTTTGAGCTATCGGCTTGCCTTTTCTTGTCCGCGCCGCATCAATAATCCAATGACAAGCCAAAAAGAATCTTCTTTCCGGCCTGACTTCGCGCGGCACCTGATAGTTGGCGCCGCCAACGCGCTTGGAAACAACTTCCAAAAGCGGCGAAGCATTTTCAATCGCCTTCTCAAAGACCGTCAATGGTTCTTGTTGAATTTCTTTCTGAATGTTATCAAAGGCTTTATAAAACAATCTTTCGGCCACTGATTTTTTGCCTCTTTCCATTAAATAATTAATAAACCGCGAAACCGCGATATTCTGATATTGCACGTCGGGCTGATAATTTTTTTTGTATTTACGTTTCTTACGCATATTTATTTCGGTCTTTTTACTCCATATTTGCTTCTTTCTTGTTTTCGGCCCTCGGTTCCGGTCGTATCCAAAATTCCCCGGACAATGTGATATTTCACACCCGGCAAATCTTTGACCCGGCCGCCCCTGACCAAAACAATGGAGTGTTCCTGAAGTTGGTGTCCGATACCCGGAATGTAAGCAGTAACTTCCATGCCGTTGGTTAAACGCACTCGGGCAACTTTTCTCAGGGCCGAATTCGGTTTTTTCGGGGTGGTGGTGAAAACCTTTAAACAAACGCCTCGTTTTAAAGGCGAGCTAGAATAAACCGGCCAGTTTTTTAAAGGATTGAAATAGAAACTCAAAGCCGGCGCTTTTGTCTTTTTCTTGGCGCTTTTTCGTCCTTTCTTAATTAATTGACGGATTGTAGGCATAATCCTTCGCTTCGCTCGGTCAAAATCAAAAATTAAATATAAAATATCAAAAATAAAAAACCGAGCAGAGGCTTATAAATAATAACAAGATTAACGATTAATTGTCAATCTTAGAAACTAAATCCCTGGCCGGTAATCAGTTGGAAAAGAAATCCGGCCAAAGGCGAGAGAACAAAAAACGCCAAAAACAAAGCGAGAAAAATTCCA
>PFKY01000031.1 GCA_002784365.1 Candidatus Wolfebacteria bacterium CG_4_10_14_0_8_um_filter_39_64
CACATAAAACGACTTTTAATCCTGTTTTTAAAGCCGCCGAAACTTTTTTATTTATCATTTCATCGGTTTCGTCTAAATACTTTCGGCGTTCGGAGTGTCCTATTATAATATATTCCACGCCCAAATTTTTGAGCATAGTTGGCGAAATTTCGCCAGTATAAGCGCCCTCATCTTTATAAAAAACATCCTGCGCTCCTAACTTTATTTTGGTCTTATTGATAAGACCGACAAATTCCGATAAATAGATAAATGGCGCGGCAACAACTATTTCTAAGTTTTTGATTTGTTTTAATATTGAATTAAAAAGCTCTTTCGCTTCTTTCAGCGAAGAAGGGTACATTTTCCAGTTAAAGATTATGATTTTTTTCATATTTTATTAACTAAAAATAAAATTTTCTTTTTGATATTATATCCTTGGCAATGTTTTAAAATTCCGAAATTAATATATTTCGGCGACCTTGATTTTTTCTAAACCAAGATGTATTAACCTATTTATTAGTATAATAAAAATTTAGGAAAAATAAAAGGAGGGCACGATTGATTTTTCAATTTCAATTTCAATCGGCCCTCACAAAGAATCACAGGCCAAAGGTCAAGTGCTTTTCTTAGAACACATTTTTTGTATAGCAAAAATATAATTGATATACTTAGGTATATCGGCCAGAGAAAGACACCCTCGCCACACTATCTCTTTTTTTCCTTTTTTTTCTTTCTTTTTTTCCTTTTTTTCTTTCTTTTTCTTTTTTTCTTTCTTTCTTTTTCCCTGGCTCTTTTCTTCTGGGTCTTGCTTTTATTTTGTTTATGGCGATATACTTAGATATATCAATTATTGTTAATTTTTAAACTGTGTCAAAAACAAGTAAAAAATATTTTGAAGAAAAATTTAAAAGTATTCTCTGAAATCGGTTTTTAAAGAATATCAAAAAGGCAAAAACCTGTAAGGAATTAAATTTTTTGCTTAAGAAATTTTTCACTCCGGACGAAAAAATTATGATTGAAAAGAGGTTGGGTATTCTTTATTTGTTGGAAAAAGGTTTAAGCTACAGGCAGATAGGCGAAGAAATAGAGGTCGCTGGCGCTTTTTAAGCAATTATTAAACATATTAAACAAGTTAAACAACTTTCAGGGATAGCCCATTTAAAAAATATGGGAGTTTTAAATTCAGACGATATACTTAAGTATATCGTCTGAATTATTTTAATTGGGCGTGCTTTACAATGAACTACTTTTCGGCGCTATAATTTCAAAAATTTTGGTCTTTAATCTGTTCTATCTTATTTTTTTCTAATATGCCGCCAAACCCACCAGCCGATTGCCGCTAAAATCAATATCAAAATCAGCAAAAATAAAGGGTCTTGGAAATAATTTCCAAGACCCAAAAATTCAAAAGAAACAAATTTACTATACTCAAGTTTTCAAAGCACTGCTAGGGGACGGACAGACTTGTAGGACTGGCGGAAGCCAAGCAGATCGTAGTAGAGAAGCCCCAGACTACTGTAGAAAAAGTCGTCACTAGAGAACAGGTGGCCGCGATCCTCAAAATATTCCCCATACCATACCCAAGTATTACTGTTGCCGTCGTCCTTGCGAGGCATATATGGGTAAAGTTGAGGAATAACATCGACCTCAATGGCGCGCTCAAGTCGGAGCTGACTTATTTCCAGTCCAAGTTTTTCGGCCAAGGCCGGCTTGATATGCTCCTCCCACTCATCAGCAGAAACGCCGAAACGGGAAGATTGAGGACCGTATTTATATTTAGTAATTTTTCCGGCCCTGCGCAAATCCTCAATGATGGGGCCTAGCAGATTGTCATTTTTGTACATCTGCTTACCAGCATCATATTTCGGCTTGAGCCGAGTATCAATCAGGACTGTGATACCATCGAGTTTGACTTCCTTGACAGCCGCCACTTTGCCATCAACATCGTGGATATCGCGGAAAACTTTGCCCTCGGCAACTTTCTGCCACAACCAACTTTTCGGTTTAATTTTCCAGCCGCGAAAATTGGCATCTTGCGGCATTGCCACTTCCGGCAAAAATGCGGGCTCCATCTCAAACTTCTGCCAAAATTTGATTTTTAATTCGCCATACTTTTTTAAGGTATCGGCGAAATCGGTCAAGTCAAATTCCTGACCGAAGAAAGCCAGATGGCAAGCTTGTTCCCTAGCCAAAATTTCTTCCAGCCAGAGTTCTTTTTGGCCCTCAACCAATTCAATCACTTTTCGGGCCAAATTTTTATCACAAGTCATTTTTTGCCAGCCCTCGGCTGACAAACCAAGATTCCGAAGAGTAATAATCCCTTCATGAATCATCCCCAACTCCTTTCCAAAATCTTTGGCTCGCGATCCTTCCATCGCACACCTCCTTTCAAATTTTTAAACAGCCAGTGGCTCTTGGTTTATCCCGCTTTTACGGGTTGCTCACAATAAGCCTTCCACTATAAAACTGCCTTTAATTATACACAAATTTATAATTTTGTCAATCCCCGCTTAATATGCCGCCAAACCCACCAGCCGATTGCCGCTAAAATCAATATCAAAATCAAATAATCAAACTTCCGGAAATAAACTTCTATCCCCTTCCAATTCTGGCCCAGCGCCACTCCGATATAAGCGAGCGCAAAATTCCAAGGAAGAGAACCAGTAAACGTGTAAATTAAAAATTTAGGCAAACTTATTTTGGTCACGCCGGCCGGTAATGAAATATAGGTGCGTACAATCGGCAGCATGCGACCCAAAAAAATCGCCGGCGAACCGTATTTTTTAAACCATTCGTCTGATTTGTTCAATTCGTGTTCGCTAAAAAAGAAATATCGACCGTATTTTAAAATAAATCGTCTGCCGCCGTAGCAGCCAATTATGTACAAAACCAGAGAACCCAAAAGATTGCCCACTGTGGCCCAAAAAATCACCAACCATAAAGAAAAGCGGCCGGTCGTCACTAAAAATCCCGAAAACGGCATAATAATTTCCGAAGGGACGGGAATACTCGCACTTTCCAACGCCGTCAGGAAAAAAACGCCAAGATAACCGGTGTTTTCAATTGCTGATAAAATAAGAATTGAAACTGCTCCCAAAAGCGCTGAAACCATAAGCTCGCTTCGCTCGCTAATTAAGAATTCAAAATTAAGAATTTAGAATTTCGGCAATTCTTAATTCTGCATCCTAAATTCTGAATTAAGATTTTAAAATCTTGGCCGCCTCATCCGGGTCAACTACCGTAATTTCAATGCCGGTTCCCAATTCAAATCCGGCGGAAATGCTGATTTTCGGCTGAATTTCAATGTGCCAGTGGTAATTTTTGTACTTTTGTTTGTCTTTCAAGGGCGCCGTGTGAATGAAAAAATTATAATCCGGATCATTTAATTTTCTTTCAATTTTTAATAAAGATTTTTGTAAAGCGTCAGCCACCCATTCTAAATCCTCGTCCAAAGTATTTTCAAAATAAGGCAGATGTTTTTTGGGAAAAATTCTCAATTCAAACGGTTCGCGGGAGATAAAAGGAGTAAAAGCGATTGCTCCTCTGTTTTCATAAATGATTCTTTTTTTCTCTTTTTTCTCCCATTTAATCATGGTGCAGTGGACGCATTTTTTAAATTCTTTAAAATAACGAGCCGAACCGGAAAGAGAATGTCCGACATCAGGCGGGATAATAGGCAAAGCGATTATCTGATAATGAGGATGATAAATGGTGGCGCCGGCTTTCGGTCCCCGGTTTTGAAAAATGGAAATGTAATTAAGACAGGGATCGTTATAAAGCATCAGATATCGGTCGCGGAATGCCTGAAAAACCAAATTGGCCGAATCTTTGTTGAGGTGGGAAAAATTATCATTATGGTCTCTAGTGATGAGTATGTCATGATGACCAATTCCTTCCACTACCGAATAAGGACCATGCTTAAAATTTCTGCCGCAAACGTTCTCGTGAGTAAAAACCGGATATTTATTTTCAATGAGCATCGCCTGCCAATCTCTTTCTTTCCTCTTTTTTCCTTCATTTTTCCTCCCATATAAAAGAATCGGTTTATTGCCGTTTTTAACGGGATTTTCAAAGGGGCAGCCCGAAATTGGCGCTTTTTTTCTTTTTCCTGTTTTTTTTAATAATTGAAGATGTTTTTTTGCCCGACCCGACGCAATGACAATCCAATCGCCGGAAACCAGGTCTTGTCGTAGTTCGCTGTTCATAAGGTTTATAAACTTTTAATTAATCTATTGTAATAATACCAATTTAAAATGTCTTTTGCCACCGGCACGGCATTTAAGCTACCCTCCCGGGCGTTTTCCACCAAAACCAAAATGGCTATTTCCGGATTTTCAACCGGTGCATAGCCGACAAAAAATGCGTTGATTTTTGTATTGCTTTCAATCTGAGACGTGCCGGTTTTAGCGGCCACGGAAACTGGTAAATCCGCCAAAAGATAGGCGGTACCATAGGGCTTTTTTACGGCATCAATCATTCCCCGTTGAATTTCTTTTATAATTTCAATATTTGATGAATAATCTTCAATAATTTGGGAATTTATTTCTTTAATTGTCTTTCCGTCTTCAGCCGCAATTTTTTTAACAATAAAGGGTCGGTAAATTTTGCCTCCGTTGGCAATTACGGTAGTGTAATTAATAAGTTGAAGCGGCGTGACTAAAAGGTCTCCCTGGCCGATGCTTACGTTGTAGGTGTCGCCTATTCGCCAAATTTCCCCTCTATTTTTTTCCTTTGTTTGAGCATCTGGCAGAAAACCGCCATTTTCCGAGGGTAAATCAACGCCGGTCTTTCTGCCTAATCCAAACTTCTGCCAATATTCTTTCAACCTGTCTATTCCTAGTCCTTTGATATCCTCATAGCCGCCGCCGACAGTATAAAAATAAACATTACACGAGCGAGCAATGGCTGAATACAAATCAACCCAGCCGTGCGGTTTCCAATCAAGAAAACGGGAGGGCTTGTCAGGATAATAAGGATTGGGAATTTCTAAATAACCCGGAGAGAAAATTTCTTTATCGGGCGTAATAATATTTTCTTTTAAAGCGGCAAAAGCCACCAAGGGCTTTATGGTTGAGCCGGGAGTGTAGGCTCCGGAAATTGCCCGATTGAAAAAAGGTTTATAAGGATTATTAAGGGCTCCGCTTTTAATTTCATTATTGTTGAAACTCGGCAGACTGACCAAAGCTAAAATTTCTCCGTTTTGAGGATTAAGGGCGATGCCAACCCCAGCCGGACTTCCCAAATAACTTAGGGCTTGTTTAAGACGATTAAAAAAATACGATTGGAACTCAGTATCAATCGTGGAATAAAGTTGATAGCCCGGAGTCGGATTTTTCAATAATTTATTATCAATAATTTCGCCTTTAACGTTGCGATAACTTATTGTTTCCCCGTCCCCTCCTCTCAATTCCTTGTCATAATAAGCCTCTAAGCCGCTTTTGCCGATAACATCATTAAAAGAAAAGGAAGGAATGTTTTTTACGTCATTTTTGTCAACCTGTCCGGTATAGCCGACAAGATGAGCCAAAACTTCTCCTTCCACATATTGCCTTTTAAAATCATCCTCAATTTGAACCGCCGGCAAATTCAAGTTTTTGATTTTAATTACATCTTCAATGCTTAATTGTCTGGCAATAGTGACCGAATTTTGCTTTTCCAAGTCAACTTCTTTAAGCAAGCCTTCTATGTAGTTGGCTGGTAAATTAAGAACCTGCTGGAGAGTTTCTATTGTTTGAAGTTTATTTTCATTGTTTTTAAACAACTCAACCAGATTTAAGTTCAAACGGAAGCTGGGAAGATTTTTGACCAGCGGTTTATTGAATCGGTCGAAAATAATGCCGCGTTCGGCCCGATTAACGGTTACCTGACTGGCATTAATCAATGCCCGCTGATTGTAAAAATCGCCCTGCCAGCCGCCTAAAAATAATATTCTTAGAATCACTACGCTGGCTATTAAAAAAACCGCGGCTCCCACTAATTTAAAGGCCCTTTGGGAAAGCGGCAATTCTAAGGAATTAAAATCCTGAGCCAGGTCGTCAAGAACCGCTTCTTCTAAAAATAATTCCTTCTTTTTGGTCATTAAAACTGTTGAATGAATCTTAGGTCGCCCGAATAGAATAATCTGATGTCGGGAATATTGTATTTAATCATAGCTAAACGATTAAGACCAAAACCAAAAGCAAAGCCCTGCCACTCGTACGGATTATAGCCGACTGCTTCAAAAACTTTCGGATGAACCATTCCGCTTCCGGCCACTTCTAACCACCTGCCCCGCCATTTCATATAAACATCAACACCGGGTTCGGTAAAAGGATAATAACTCGGCCGCAACTCAAATTCGGTTTTTTCGCCAAAAAGTTTCTTAAGAAATTTCTCAATAATAAACTTGAAATTTGCCAAAGAGATATTTTCGCCAACCATTAATCCTTCTACTTGAGTAAAAGTTGTCTCATGGGAGGCATCAGTGGCTTCATAGCGAAAAACTCGGCCAGGGACAATAATCTGAAATGGCGGCTGATGCGTTTCCATATAACGAATTTGCATCGGAGAAGTGTGAGCCCTTAGCAAAAACTTGCCAGTTTTTGCTAATTTAGAATTACGAATTAAGAATTTAGAATTTCTACTTTTTAATTCTGAATTCTGCATTCTGAATTCTAAATTTTTTGGCTCTTTGAGCCAAAAAGTGTTCCAAGCATCTCGCGCTGGATGATCTTTGGGGATATTTAAGGCGTCAAAATGATGATATTCATCTTCAATTTCCGGACCTTCCACCAC
>PFKY01000032.1 GCA_002784365.1 Candidatus Wolfebacteria bacterium CG_4_10_14_0_8_um_filter_39_64
TTTCAGCTTCAGTTCTTGACCTCATAAATTCTTTAGCCACCAGATAAACTGGCACCGGACTCGGGTCATGCTGGGTTTCTGGCAGACCGGTCAAGGGATTAAACAATTTCTCAATATTGCCATGGTCAGAAGTAATAATTAAAATAGCGTTACACTCTAAAGTTGCTTTAATAAGTTTATCAATTTGTTCATCAATTATCTTAACTGCTTGAAGGCAGGCCTCGTAATTGCCGGTGTGGGCAATGATATCGGGATTGGCGTAATTAATTAAAATAAAATCAAAAACACCTTCGCTAATTGATTCAACGGCTCGCGTGGTAACTTCATTTGCCATCATCTCCGGATGCTCGTCCTGACGAATAATTGACCTCGAAGGAATAAGGATTCGATACTCATTTTTAAACGGTTCTTCGCGCGTTCCGTTAAAGAAATAAGTAATATGCGGGTATTTCTGGGTTTCGGCAATTCGCAACTGAGTTTTTCCTTTGTCTGATAGTACTTTACCCAAACAAGTTTCAATTTTTTCTGGCGGAAAAGCCACTGGCACCTTAAATTCATCGTTATATTGCGTCATTGTCGCAATGTAGAGATTATTGAAAGATTTAACCGGAAAATTTTTAAATTGTTTATCAATAAAAGCCGCAGCCAATTGACGGATGCGGTCTTCCCGAAAATTAAAGAAAATAAGAGCATCGTTGTCTTTGATGCCGGAGCCAGCAAGCGCCGGTTCAATAAATTCGTCGCTTAATTTTCGCTCGTAGGTTTTTTTAATGTGGGCCTCAATATCTTTAGTTATCGGTCCTTCGCCGGTTAAAACAGAGTAAACTTTTTGAGTCCGGTCCCAATGATCTTCGCGGTCCATGGCATAAAAACGGCCGCTTAAACTGGCTAATTTTGCTTGTTTGGGAAGTCGGCTTAATAATCCCAAGGCTGAGTTTGGCGGACTGTCACGACCGTCGGTAAAGAGGTGTAAATTTAATTTAGAAATTTTTTCTTTTTCGGCAAATTGAATAAGGGCAATTAAGTGTTCAAACGAGGAATGAACATTGCCTTCGCTTAACAGACCGATAAGATTAACGGCTGAGTTGTTTTTTTGGGCATGCTCAAAAGCGGCTTTCAGAGCCTGACTTTTAAAAAAGCTGTTGTCGCGGATGGCTAAGGTAATGCGGGGATAATATTGGTAAATAATTTTACCGGCTCCCAGATTAAGGTGGCCGACTTCACTGTTCCCTTCTTCTCCCCAGGGCAATCCTACGCTGATTCCCGAGGCCTGCAAAACCCCGGCCGGAAAATTGGCCTTTAAATAATTAATGTTTGATGGATTAACCACATGAATGGGGTTGGATTCATCCGGCTCGCCAATACCCCAACCATCCAAAATCACCAAAATGATTGTTCGCTTTGACATTTTTTAATTTTAACGCTATAATGGATTTATCGCAAGAAATTAACAATCGCGAATTTAAACAAATATGAACACGAGCATCATATTAGTGAGTATTCGTGAATATTCAAACTATGATTTATCAAAGTCCATTTTTTTGGGGAGCATTAATAACTCTCGGATTGGTTATCGGATATTTCATCCGACAATTAATCGCCGTTAGACAGCTTAATTCGATAGAGCAGAGGATTAAAAGGCAAATTGAAGAGGCCAAATCAAAAGCCAAAGAAATAATCCTTGAAGCTCAAGAAAAAGCCACCACTCTCTTAGAAGAAGTAAAAAAAGAAGAAAGAGAAAGTAAAATCCAGCTTGGTCGTTTGGAAGAAAGACTGCTCAAAAAAGAGGAGCAGATGGAAGGGCAGTCGCTGGATTTAAAGCGGCGGGAAGACCAAATTATCCAGGATGTTGAAAAATTAAAAACCGCTAAATTGGAAATTGACGAATTAAAACAAAAAGCGGTCTCGGAATTGGAAAGGATTACCGGTTTGTCAGCTGCCCAAGCCAAAAATTTTCTTCTGAAAAGCCTCCAGGAAAAATATCAGCAGGAATTGGCTTCCACTGTTCAGAAATTGGATAAAGAAAGAAGGGAAGAAATTGAGCGTCGCAGCCTGGAAATCATGACTACGGCCATTCAGCGCTACGCCCGTTCCCACGTCGGAGAAATAACAACCACGGCTTTCAGCCTTAATGAT